>CAINVS010000194.1 GCA_903854205.1 uncultured Bacteroidota bacterium
ATTATAATTTTAGTTTTTTATGCTTTTAGAATTAGAGTGTTAGTGTCAAATTAGACATTTTGTCTGCAATGAATATTAATTTACGGTTTCTTATTTTGCAGTTTCATTCTTTCTTTTTTAGGTATTTTTGTTAAATAGTTTATTAAAGTCAGGAATTACCGTTATTAAAATAGAATCATATTTGTGTTTTACTTAATATTTTGTACCTTTGCGCTGTGAAAGAGCAGAGCAGAGATTTGTAATAGTGCTAGAGTTTGAGTTTGTTACTTATTTAGGTTTTAATGTGTCCGCACATAATCCGGCTATGAAGTGCTCTGTTAATTTTGCTATATATTAAAAGTTCTTGAAACAGGCAACCAATGTTGAGTAGAAACAATATTAGAATCAAGGTATTGCAGGCGTTGTACGCCAATGAGATGAATCCGATGGATACGATTGCAGCCGAAAAATTTTTGATGAAGTCCATCAACAACTCTTACAAATTGTACCTGTTGACAATGCTTTATCTTCAAAAAGTGGCTTCATACAGCCTTAAAGATTTTGAAATTAAAGCTAAAAAGTATGTCCCTTCAGACGATGACAAAAAAGTCTCTCTCAAATTGTATGAAAATCCAGTGATTAAAGCTCTTCGCGATAATGATGTTTTTCAGAAAATACTCAAAAAAGAAGGAATAATACAACTGATTGACGATGATTTGGTGCGTCAGCTCTACAAAACCTTTATCGAGTCAGATTACTACGAAACCTATCGCACGACCGAATCAACGCCGCTTCGTGAACATCAATACGCAATTGTACGTTTGTATATGACAATGCGTGAAAGTGAAGTATTTGACGAATATCTTTTTGATCATTTTCCAACCTGGGATGATGATGAATCATTGGTTTACGGTGCCGTTAAAAGAAGCGTTCGCGAATTGCCGCAAAACGATCAATTTTTTGTTGAGCAGCTTCCAAATTCAGAATTTGTAGACGAATTGGGCAAAGATCTAATCTACAGAGTTTTAAGAAACGATGAAGAACTTCAGGCAATGGTAGCAGCCAGACTGAAAAACTGGCAGGAAGACCGTGTAGCTTTGCTTGATATGCTCATGATGAAAATGGCCATCTGCGAGTTCCTTTATTTTGATTCTATTCCTACAAAGGTAACAATCAATGAGTATGTAAACGTAGCAAAACTTTACAGCACCGACAAAAGTAAACGATTTATCAATGGTATCCTCGACCGTCTTATGCAGGAATTGATGGAAGAGGGCAGAATACAAAAATCCGGTAGAGGGCTTATCGACGAATAAATATGAAAAGAGGAGTTATCTGTTTTTTATTGTTTTTCCTGACATTTTCTGCTGTACTGAAAGCTCAGATAAACACTAACAAAAATTCAATTTCTTACAAGTTTTTGGTGACCGATTACAATACAATCGATCCCAAATACCGCCAAGAAAATCCAAAACGATATTTTCATCCTGACGACATTAACTATGCGGCAGATTTGGGCTATTTCAGATATTTGAATTCATCTTTCAATGTTGGCGCCACAGTTCGTTTTGGAAGTTTGGATGCCTATCATAATCTGATAGATTCGACAGATGCAAACTGTATTGGACAGCCCTGCAGTAAACGTTACTTCCGCAATGAGATGTTTGGCGGAATCAATGTTTTGGGTAAATATAAATTCAACAATGGTTATCTGCTGAAAGAAGACTTTTTTGTGGCACCTTATGTTCTTACAGGTATTTCCGCTTTGTATATGCACAAAAGGAAAGGACATTTTGATATGCAAATTCCTTTTGGTATTGGCCTAAATATCAGATTGAATCCATTGTTCAATATTCAAACACAGTTCGACTACAATCAGTCTTTGATTATTAAAAAAAACAATTTTGCTATTTCGTTTGGATTTATCTGGACTTTGGGAAAACATATTACAGTTGAAAAAGTAGAATCAACGGAGATTGAAACAGTAGATTAAACTTTAAACGCAATATTACAAAGCTGCTTAAATTATGAAAAATCTTTTTTCTATATTGTTCATTTCCGCTTACTTTGCCTCCTGTTCCGGTGAAGATGACAATAAAATTCAGTCGGCTGATGAGGTGTTGAATTCAAACAAAATAACAGGTTCAAAAATTTACCATAACCCTGTTTCTGCCGACAAACCAATCTCTACGGAAGAGGCAGCTATAATGAGTTTTGAAGAGGTTACACATGATTTTGGAAAAGTTACAGAAGGAGATTTGGCACAGCATGTTTATAAATTTAAAAACACAGGAAAAGCGCCTTTGGTTATAACTAATGCCAGCGGATCCTGCGGCTGTACAGTGCCGTCATGGCCCAAAGAGCCTATCGCCCCAGGAGCAGGCGGCGAAATAAAAGTATCTTACAACAGTACCGGTAAAAGCGGCAGAGAGGAAAAAGAAATTACTGTTCTTGCAAATACTATCCCAAACAAAACCACACTTCGTATTTCTGCACTTGTAATTGACAAACCCTAAGTTATCGGTTTTTAAAATCGATAAAAATTATATCACATTTATTATAAATTCATTATGAACATTTTGGCATTTTTTCTTTGGCAACAGCCTGTACCTCCTGCGGTAAATAGCGGTTATTTGAATATGATTTTATTGGTTGTGGCAATGGTTGTTATATATTTTATGATGATTCGCCCTCAGTCACAACAACGTAAAAAGCAGGTCAGTTTTGCCAGCTCACTCAAAAAAGGAAAAAAAGTAGTAACAATTGGCGGTATTCACGGTGTGATTGCTGAAATTAATGATAAAACCGTAGAACTTATAGTTGCTCCAAAAACGCATCTCACCTTCTCGCGTGATTCTATTTCCATGGATTTTAGTAATGCAGCTTATGGTCAATCAGAGCCCACTGCAGCAGACAAGCAGCAGGAAGATAATAAATAAAATTACTTCTTTTTTGAAGACAGATAGGGCGATACTGATGCTTTGCATCGGTATTGCTTTTCTTTTTTGGCTCTTCACCAAATTGTCATATACCTATAGAAGCACCCTTTCTATTAGGGTTGAATATGAATTGTCCATAGACAAAGTCCTAACTTCTCCCCCACCTGAATTGCTTGAAATGGATGTAGAGGGCAGCGGCTGGGATCTGCTCTTTATTTTCTTCAGCAGAAAGAAATATAAAATTGATGTAGATGTGACAGACAACAGTCCAAAAACAATAAATGCAGCCGCTATCAAGGGTAAATTATTGAAACAGCTCCCTGAAAATGTAAACATTATTGATCTTAGACCCGATCTAATCGAATTCCAACCGGAACCCTTAGCTTTTAAAGAAATACCGCTGCTCTTAGATAATAGAGTAGAACTTTCTGCACAGTTTATGTTGATTGACTCCTTGGAAATTTCCCCCAGTACAGTAAAGGTAAGCGGACCGGCTTCCGTTATTAAAAATATGAACAGCTGGGTTACAGAACCGCTTATACTGGAAAAGGTGGAATCTAACTTTACTAAAAAACTGAAAGTCCTTTCTCATACGAATAAAAACGTATCATTTAGTCCCAATCAAATTACAGTCAGCGGAAAAGTAGAACAGGTGACAGAGAAAAGTATCGAATTGGAAATTTTTAAAAGAAGCGTTCCCGACAGTATCCTACTGGTGTTATTGCCCAAAAAAGTAACGATTACCTGTATTGTAGGACTTAGCGATTTTGATATTCTTACTGCCGATCAGTTTACTGTTGTCGCAGATTTTTCAAAATTTGATATTTACCAGCAATCTGAAGTACGATATCTATCGATTGAAAACGTGGAATAAAATAACGATAATTGATAAAATTTGCCTGATGCATAGCATTCACTCCTATAGAGCCTTTGAATTTTTGATTGCTAAAATGCTCCCAAACCAAATCAGCCATATTGGTCAACAAATTCATTTGCAATTGAGGTGTTAGGGTTGCACTGCTGCGCGTCACATCATACTCTTTTCGAATATTAAGTTGGGAAGACATCGTTAAACTAAGTCTATTTTTATTTTTTTCTTCGGTGTATAATTTCAACTTTAAAAGATGATGCTGAACAGATTGATAAGGACGTTCTATTAAATAACTAAAATCTGCATCACGAATATATTCAGGAGGCTGTTTTGCTTGAATAACATTTTCAAGATCAGTGAGGTTTCCTAAATGAGAACCAGTGAATATTCCAATTTTTGAATTGAATACACTATAAAA
>CAINVS010000195.1 GCA_903854205.1 uncultured Bacteroidota bacterium
AGAAGATGATATTATAATAGCAGAAATGATTCAAAAGGCAATTAACAATCTTGGTGACTATTCTTGTGATAAATATTTTCTTAATCCAGTTGAGTATTTTAATGCTGAAGAAACTCCCGAAATTATTTTATTGGATCTGATAATGCCAGAGATGGACGGCTTGGATGCTATAGATTTAATTTTGAATAAAAATCCCAGTGTCTCAATAATTATCAATTCAATTAAAGATGATACTGATACAATTTTTAGTGCACTTCAAAAAGGCGCCGTTGGCTATATCGACAAACAAAGTTTCAATAATAATCTGCTCGAGGTTTTTAAAGCTGTTGAAAATGGAGGTGCTTACATGACGCCCAAAATCGCCAAAAAAGTCATGGAATTTTTCAACCGGACGGATAAAAAATTTGAAAAACTTTCCGATAGAGAAATCGAAATTGCAAATGCCATTGTAGAAGGGCTTAGCTATAAAATCGTTGCTGACAGGTTTTCTATATCCATTGATACAGTGAGGACACATATAAAAAATATATACAAAAAATTAAACATCAACAGTAAATCTGAACTGTTTAAAATATATAATGTTAATACTGCTTCTGATATTAACAAAAAGAAAAGTAAGTAAAAAGAGAAAGGTAGTTTAAAAATTTCAAGTAAACTTTTTGGGGTTACATTTATATTGTGCCGGCTTTTCTCACCACAACATCCGAGCCTTTTGCAAGGAAAACAGATAAGGGTTTTTGTGACATACATTCACCGAAAACAGCTCCATAAAGTTCTTTGGCGTTGCAATTAATATCGTAGTTTTCCACCTCATAAAAATTCCATCTTGGGTGTTCCACCTGATATTGAGAGGTGCAGTTGTTTTTAAGTTGGGTATAGCCCCAATAATGTTCTGTGATAAATTCTTCTTCAGAGCCTATCAAAATTGGCTTTTCATCGGGATTTGCCATCACTTTAAAGTGATTCCATTCGTTTTTGAACTTCCAATAATATTCTACCTGCAGCTTATCCAAGCCACTGTTGATTTCGTGTTTCATAGGAAGTGTCTGATAATGCTCTCCGTAGACGGTATTCGCAACCAGGGTAATCATCGGTTTCGGCACAATTTCCTTTACGAAAACCACAGCCCTACGCCATTCATTTTCGGCTTTATAACGAACATAAAAGCGCAGATTTACCTCTTCAAAGTTTCTGTGAAAAGGGATCGAAATACCCAAAACTTTGGTATTTTCAAACATAAAACCTACCAGGCTGACATAGCAGGTATTATTCCAAAGATCAATCTCGGTGCCTTTTGGAATCAAATGTTCCAGCATTTTGGGAGCGATTTCATAATTGGCCATCGCCAGATTGCGCCAAGCAGCGCTGAGGAATTTATTTGCCATGAAGTTTTAAATACTAATTTTTACAAATTTAAGAAATGCTCGGATAAAAGTCAAAACTCTTTGGTTTTTAGTGGGTCATTATCTCAATTATTGATAATCAATAAATGCTTATCCGTATGTCCGGAAGCACCGGCAGATGGAAAAGCCTTGGGGGTACAGACTTGATTTTTTGTTTCCGTCATTTTTGACGAGATCAAGACAAAAGTAAAAAAAGCCCGCGGCAGCGATAGATTTTCATTGAAATAATGATAGAACAACAATTATTTCTATCTTTCCTAAAAATATTAAGAAAATGACGCAACCCTTATTGAAAGATATTTGTAGCCAAACAGCTATGCTGATAAGAGAAACGGGCAATTTTATTGCTGCCGAACTCGGTAAAGTAGATAATGAAAAAATTGAATTGAAATCACTCAACAGTCTTGTGAGCTATGTCGATAAAACTGCCGAGGAAATGCTGGTGCGCGGTTGTGCTCATATCATGCCCGAAGCAGGATTCATTACAGAAGAAGAAACCATCGCTGCAAGTGCCGATAAAGAATGGCGTTGGATTATCGATCCTTTGGACGGGACAACAAATTTCCTGCATCAGCTGCCTTTTTTCTCAATCAGTGTGGCACTGCAGAAAGATGGAAAAACGGTTGTAGGACTGGTTTATGAAGTAAACCGTCAGGAGCTTTTCTCCGCCTATTTGGGTGGAGGCTGTCAGCTAAATGGCAAGGTCGTTAAAGTAAGCAAAACCGCCGCTTTGTCCGATTCGCTGCTGGCTACAGGATTCCCCTATTACGATTTTGAAAAAACAGCGGCTTACCTGCAGCTTTTAGGTAACCTAATGCCAAAAACAAGAGGTATCCGAAGGCTAGGTTCTGCAGCATTGGATCTTGCATATACTGCCTGTGGCCGATTTGATGCTTTTTTTGAATACAGCCTTTCTCCATGGGATGTAGCAGCTGGTGCAATATTAGTACTGGAGGCCGGTGGATTGGTAAGCGATTTTAAAGGGGGCGATGACTATATTTTTGGAAAAGAAATACTTGCAACAAACTTTTTATTGAAGACAGAAATGGATATACTCATGAAGATACACTTCAAACCTTAACACTTGGTTTAAAAAATGGCTATAGCAATATATCAATGCATTAAAATTATTCAAAACTGACTCCAAGAATTCTTGATACAAAGACCTCGAGCATTGTTTTTAATTCCTGAAGATTTCCGTCTTGTATTTTAATGTCAGTCAGAGAAGGCAAATGCTCTGCATAAAAGATGTTATTATTAGTCATTTCAATAAGTGTTGATGCGAGTGTATGTGCGTAAGGAAAATCAGGTTTTATATTTATTATCTGATTGCACAATACTCTGCAAAGAGTTTTATATGTTAAAAATAAACCCGCCCTGTTTTCTTCATCAACATCCTTTGAATGGTAGGCTTTTACTGCTTCTGCCACAATTATTCGGTGAAGTTTATTTTCATCAACATGTTCAACCGCCGGATTTGTTCTGGAAGAATCTACTAACATTGAAATCGATATCTGCAATCTACGCACATGAGACTCTATGTTCATAGTGTTATATTCTATCTGGAATTTGACCCATTCCCAATACCAGGAAACCAGATAAAGTAAAAATTTATGCTTATTCTCAAAATAACGATAAACTGAGGCCTCGGTGGAATCTATCTTATCAGCCAATTTTTTGAAAGTGAACTTTTCAAAACCTAAATCTTCTATGAGTAAAATTCCGAATTCGATAATTTTTTTTCCCAGCCTGGTTTGCTGTGGGTCACGTAAATACAGATTTTCGTTAAGTTTTATCTGAATTGCAATCATAGCGTTTAGCTTGCCTGTCTAAAAAAATTTAAAATTATTTTTTTGTAAAACACTGCAAGATAGTTATATTTTTTATCACTACTAACCGACAAAAAAAATAAAAATTAGGAGCTATCCGATACAGGTATAGCTCCTTTTTCATATTTTAGTTTTACCACAAACAT
>CAINVS010000196.1 GCA_903854205.1 uncultured Bacteroidota bacterium
CAAGACTTCGTTCTTATGGTACTTTGTTTTTTTACAGTAAAAGTTCTTACGACTTTACAACACATGCAGAGTATTATTTTACCAAAACAATAAGGCCAATTTATTTTTCGGTTGGAATTGGGATTGACACCAGAATTAGATTAGTTAACGATGAAAGAAGTGAAGCTGCGAGTAGTGCCGAACCATTAATAAGTTTAACAATTCACGGGAATCACAAAAAACTTTCGTTCAACACCCCACTTTGGACAAGATTTTATTCCAATGGCATTTCCTTTTCATTATTACCTGAAGCATCATATCAAATCGGAAAATGTTTTTCAATATTTCTTCGCTACGAATTGAGTTATCTTAGTGTATACAAAGTGTCAACTCACGAATGGCGACAAGACTCTTTTATAGGGACACATATTTTATTTTAATGCAAAATACACGCAGACATTGGAAGACTTAACAAGACAGAGAAGCCCAGCTGCTAACAGCACCTACAAGAAATTGGCGATTCAGTGGTTAAATGAAGCTTCGTGCTTCGTATCAAGTTCATTACTGGTAGACATTTTTCGTCTCCGAAATCGCCAACTTCTTGTAGCTGCAAAACGTTATGTGCCATTTTAAGACGACCACCAAGACTGTAAAATGACTGAAAAAATTCCAACTTTAAAACCCGAAACTTTCAAGAAACTTTTAATGGCAGACATTGACCATTTTCAGTTAGACAAGCCTCATTTCAACGACTTTTATATTCACGACCTTTCAAAAGACACTTACAAATTAAAACTTCCTTTGCCACCACACAGGAAAACAGTAAATGACTTTATTCTTATTACCTCGGGAACAATGACAAAGAGTTCGGGTATTGACACATACGAAGTAACAAAAAACTCTATTTTTGTTTTGCCAGTTGGACAAATCACAACAACAATCAATATTTCAAAAGACTTGACGGGGTTTTATTGTCATTTCTCTAACAACTTCATTTCAGACAACAAATCACAAATTGACTTTCTCAATCAATTCTCATTTTTAGAATGGTTGAATAATCCTATTCTAAATTTTGAATTAGAAAATGTTGAAATTTTGTTTAATCTACTAAAAAGAATAGAAAATATTTACATCCATCAACTTAATTATGAACTGATAAAATGTTATTTAGTAACGTTCTTGATGGAATTAAAATCTTTACAAAAATCAACACAAAATAATAACCTTAACGCAACACAGAGAATTGCATTTGATTTTATGCATATTCTTTCAAAATACATCAAGGAACAACACGAAGTTGATTTCTACGCAAAAAAACTTAATATTTCGCCTAATCACTTAAACAGATGTATCAAAGAAATATTTGAAAAATCAACCATCCAAATGATAGCAGAAATGCTAACTTTGGAAGCAAAAGTTTTGCTTTATCAGCCTTTAATTTCCATTAGTGAAGTCAGTTATTGCCTCGGTTTTGACGACCCTTCTTATTTTGGGCGATTTTTCAAAAAGCAAACAGGGCAAACACCTACTGATTTTCGTAAAATAATTGATTTGTCCTAGTAATTGCCTTTTCAGTCCTACATTAAACTTACTCATTGAATGAACTTTGCACTTCATTTAAACGAGTAACAAAATGTATAAAATTCTAATTCTTTCAATGGCACTTTTAATGTCAAGTGCTTCATTCGCCCAAACTGATAGTTTGCGTAAAGCTCCGCCATCAAAACCAAGTCCACCAATTCCAGTTGAAGCATTTGCAGGAAATAAAGGTTTGGTTTTTCAAATGATTGTAAGTAAACATTTTTCACCAAAAAGTAGGTTTGGATTTTTCAATGTTACCAACTTTGTTGGCGACTACAAAACGACAAACCAAAAAAATCAATACTTATCGCAATCACTTATTACTGCCGATATTTATAAAGGATTTTCAGTAAACGCAGGCTTTACTATGAACTATATGACTGGTTTTCGACCAACAGCAGGACTTCAATATGTTTTTGCAAATCGTGAGTTTTTAGCAGTTGTATTGCCCCGCTTTGACTTAACTCAAACCTACAATTTTGAAACCTTTGGACTTGTTGAATACAAACCAAAATTCAAAAATAATTGGGGACTTTACACAAGAGTTCAAGGGCTTTACAACTACAACACAAAACTTGAATTTCACGATAGAAGTTATGTTTGGTTGAGAGTAGGAGCCTCTTACAAAAATTATCAATTTGGCTTAGGTGCAAACTTTGACGTTTATGGACCGATGAAAGTTAATGAAAACAGCTTTGGTGTGTTTTTAAGAACTGAATTATTTTAAAACAGCGATAATGAAACTAACAAAAACCCAGGGAACAATATTATTTGTCTTATTAGTTTCCATTGCAATGACGGCCGTAATGAGTTTCGGTATATTATTACTCCGTTTAGGTTGGCGTGACGACTTTTTAAAAATATGGTTAGGCGACTTTTTAATTGGTTGTTGCCTTTCTATTCCGACAGGTTTTACAGTAGTTCCACTTATAAAAAAATGGGTGGACAGTATGACAGAAAAATAAAAACGGCACATAATAGCTAGAGTTTCGTTTGGCTCCTAGAGCCCAGAATGAAACTCCTTTTGAACGGAACCTTCCTTCCCCTCAACCTAATATGGAGTTATCGACAATAATTCAGAAAGATATTTAGAGGACTTCGGTCCTCTTTTTTGTTCTGTTTGTAAATCAACGCGCCACCTTTCACAACAAAAGATGCTAAAAAAACAAATTCTCCCTTTTACAATTTTGATATATAATTGCAATACCCTATTTTTACTTTTATAAATTTTGGGCTGTGAATTGCGAGTTTTTATGCATACTTTTTCCTTGCAACTATTAGGAATATTTACCCAAGTTTGAGGGGAAGTTTCGCAAACACAGCTGTTATAACCAATGCTTAAAGACAAACCTGATATTATGCAATAGACAATTTTGCTAAAATTGTAAAATAATTAATTGACACTAAATTTAATTATGGAGAAAATAACAGATTATAAATATGCTCTTGAT
The DNA here is from genome assembly GCA_903854205.1 of uncultured Bacteroidota bacterium. Taxonomy (GTDB): domain Bacteria; phylum Bacteroidota; class Bacteroidia; order Chitinophagales; family Saprospiraceae; genus Saprospira. Next base: position 3,012 of record CAINVS010000196.1, read on the forward strand.
GAATCATCAATTGTTGCTATTACTGACCAGAAAGGAATCATCAAACATGTAAATGATAATTTCTGTAATATATCGAAGTATAGTGCTGAAGAGCTAATCGGAAAAGACCATCGGATTATAAATTCAGGGTATCATCCAAAAGAGTTTATGAAAGAACTTTGGACAACTATTGCCAATGGGAAAGTATGGAAAGGTGAACTAAAAAATAAGGCGAAAGATGGGTCTATATTTTGGGTAGAAACCGCTATTGTGCCCTTTTTAGATAAGGATAACAAGCCTTACCAATATGTCGCCATTCGTTCAGATATAACGGGCATAAAAAAGGGTGAAGAAGAACTTAAAAAGACGCTAAAAGAAATTTCCGATTATAAGTACGCTCTTGACGAATCTGCTATTATAGCCATTACTGACCAAAAAGGAATCATTACCCACGTAAATGATAACTTTTGCAAAATATCAAAATATTCCAGCGAAGAATTAATTGGGCAGGATCATCGTATTATAAATTCTGGACA
>CAINVS010000197.1 GCA_903854205.1 uncultured Bacteroidota bacterium
GCCATTTTTGATGTTTTTTTATCAATATTGTCATTAATTTTCCTGTTGTTTATTTAGAATACTTTTACATATTTTAATAAATAAACTTGGCTTAAAAGTATGGATATTATTTTTTATTTACAAATAAAAATTTGAATTTGTATTAAGTATGAAATCATTAGCGAAAGCGACGATTAAAATGATTTGATTTAGACTACAAATTATTATATATACTCTTGAATTTTTACAGGCATTTAAAAAGAAAAAAACAATAAATGAGATTATTTTGGATACAATTTTTCAATTTTATCTCTAAGCTTTTTTGCATCTTCCTTCTCCCCCATTTTCAAATACAAATCGGCTAATTTATTCAGTTTGTACTCGCTTTTTGGCCTGTATTTTAAACCCATTAAATAATATTCCAAAGCTTTTGCAAAATCACCCATTTCTTCGTACACCTCTCCCAGTCCGGTGATGGAATAATGGTGTGTTTTTTTCAATTTAAGTACCTTATTGAACGCATTAATTGCTTCTTCATAATTTTTATAACCATAAAAATAGATGCAGCCTATAGTGTCTAAGGTATTGTAATCTTTGGGGGTTATTTTCAAAGCCGCTTTTGCAAGTCTCAGGGCCTCATCATAATCTCCTTCAACTTTATAAATAATATTGGAAAGATTGTTCATTGCCCCATCGTGATTAGGATCCAATTCCAGTGTTTTGTAATAATTTTCCATTGCCTTGTCTTTATCTAAGGCGTATAAATCATAAATAATACCGAGAATATGATAATAATTTGCCGCATAATAAGGATAGGCGGCAATGAGGTCATGTACGCAGGAAACAACCCTTGGTATTTCTTCAAAATGTTTTTCCTCACAAAATAACTCATTGAGCACCAGTTCCACAAAAGTGGATTTAATATCCGGATCCTCTGTTCCGGCATCCATGATTTTTTTCAGATATCCATAAGCTAATTCAAATTTTCTGTGCCGTTGGATAAAAGTCGCCAAATCATGATAAAATCTGGTCTGATAGTCAGGATTAAGCAGAATATATTTTTCATAAATATCCAAATGCTGTTCATACTGTTTTAGCTGTATCAGAAACTCCGACCAGCGCAATTTTTTACCGGCTTTCATGGTATCGAAAACTGCAAAATGCTGTTGGTAAGCTTTTAATTCCTTTTTACCCAATTGTTTGGTTAATAAAATTTTGGAGTCTGCAATAATTTCATCTTCTTCGTCAGAATAACCGTAAAAACCGTTTTGAATCAACATCAACGGTCCAATACAATCTTTGACATGTTTTGGGTGCTGTTTCAGCATTTGAAGACCGAGACTGACATTGCTCATATCAGGGCTGGAAAGCAGAAGTCGAAGGCTTTCGAGTTCTTCCGGATTTAGATTCATATTGATATTTTAATATTTTTGGCAGCAATAATAATTGAACTTCAGTTTTATTTTTTTGCTTAAATCAGTTTTAGAATATTGGCTTCGGGTATTTTATTATCAATTATATAATGGCCCAGATTTGACCAGTGATCTGCATGGTCTATTATCCAACTGTCACTGCTGATGACGATATTATTTCTTTCGACCAGCGTTTTGTCTGGATTATTTACAATTTCCACATCCCATGGAAAGTTATTGGCAACAGCCATTTCATAAAGTAATGATTTCAGTCTGCCACTGTTTGAGACCGGAGCATCAAAAAACCATTGAACATGTGCAACGCCCAATTCCTGTAAGGTTTTCCCAACCATTTCCAACGCAGGGATTGTCTCTTCCACTTTTTTGTAAGTACCGTGAATGCCCGCAATGTCGCGATAACAACCATCCATACTTTCAAAAACAAATCCGCCGGATAGCGCCACTTCCAAAACAATCAGCAGATTATAACCGTCAATTTCAATGTTAGCTCCATTTAGCATTGAGAGATCGAGCTTTTTAGCATTTCGCTCTTCTTTGATTTTCTCCGAGCAGCTAATTCTATACAAAGCTTGAATTTGACGCGCATTTAGGCTATATCGATTTCCGACTAGCAGTCCTGCGGAACGGTCGCCATAGCCTCTGCCCAACAAAAAAGAGAGGTCCATTGCGGCCTCCCTGAGTTTAATTTGTTCTTTATCAGAGAAAAGTATATCGTCTTGCGGATGTTTGCCTCGGTGTGCCAAGTTAGAAAATGATGTGCGGATCCCGTCTTGGGTCGGGACAAGTTGTGCGAATGTGATAATATGATGAGTTTACTTGATATGAGCATTGATTAAAGGATTGGATCAACCTGAAAGTACTTTGTACTCAGTACCATCTACCCTCTACTTAGTACCAATTCAATACTTAACCCCTACTGTTTTATAAATAAAATGCAGCAACCAGGCCGGGCCAACCAATAAGAACTGAAGATCTTTCAAAAAAGATGGTTTTTTACCTTCAATGCCATGTCCGACAAACTGACCGATCCAGGCCAATACAAAAATACCGATACAGACAAAAATATATGGTACAGTTGGATTCAAAGCCTGAAAAAGATAGTGATTTCCAACAACCATAGCTCCACCGACAAAAATAAATCCTAAACAGATGGGCAATGAAAGCGTTGCATAATAAACAAGGGTAAGCAAGACCAAAACTGAAGCCCAGTTTGTAAATATCGACCTTTCTACTACAAAAGGAATGGTATAAAATAAACCCATAAGGCTAAACATGATAGCAGGAACGCAAATCCAGTGAATCAGTTTATTGGTAACGTTTTGATGACTTTCTCCGTATTCGTTGAGCAGTTGATCTATTTTTCTTGCAGACATATCAAAGTGGTTTTTTAATAATATAAAATCAATTTAACCAATAAATTGTACCATTCAAAAAGGCAGCAAAACTAACCCAAAGCAGGTATGGGAGTAAAAGCGCTAAAGTCCATGGAATTAAACTATAAAAATGGATTATCGTCATTAAAATAGCAAACCACATGTTCAAAATTTCAATAAAAGCTCCAAGGGGCCATTGCCAATAGAAAAACAGAAATGACCAAAGTACATTTAACAGTAGCTGTATAAAAAACCAGATCATTGCGGCATTTCTTGAATCGGAGGCTTGTAAAGACCATATTTTCCAAAGCGCGATAGCCATTGCTGTATAGAGTATTGACCAAACAGGGCCAAAAATCCAACCCGGAGGATTAAAACTGGGTTTATTGATGTTGATGTACCAATCAGATAAACTGTTGGCGGTTGCGAATCCACCAATTCCTGCAGCAGCAAAGCAGACAAGAAGCGATACAAGGAGTTTTAAGAGCGCACTCATACTTTTTTCACAAAAAGTTCGTCATAGCCGATACCCCAATATAATTCTTTATGTTTGAGCGCCTCTTCTTCCGAATCAAACACCAAAGCCTTCATAGGCAATGTAGTAAAACCGAATTTACTTTTCAAATACTCATCTTCCGAACCGTTGTATCTATAGATTACCCAACCGACTTTTGGGAACTTGTACACCATATTGGCAATTTCGTTCATCCTTTTTTTCAAAGGATCGGTTTCTTCTTCTATTTGTTCAGCGCTGATTTTTATTTCAATTTTGCCGTCTGTAACGGGTGTTTCTATCTCTTTTACAGGTTCAGGCGCAGTATTGACAGTAGGTTGAACAGTCTGTTCCTGCTTTACGGTTGTATCTCTTTTCAGAGAAATGAGCTGTTCTATATTTTCCGATATTTTATTATCCAAACTTTTAAGTGCCTGCTGATATCCGTCGAAATAGACGGTTTCCAAAGCCTTTACCAGTTCTTCAAGACTCATCTGACGAAAAGCGTCCAAATCAATCTTTTGACTGCCAATATTTAATTTATTATTTTCTGCCATTGTATTTTTAAATTATTCTTAGTAAAAAACCTTTACAAAATAATGTATTATTTCAATTTATCAAAATCTGTCTCCAATTTTTCAATAATGAGCTGCTGATAGTCTGTTTTAAACAATTTGGACGCTACCCATTCCACCAGATAAAAGTCATTAATAAAACGCTTTTCAAAATTATTTTCAGTAGCAGCCATTTTTTCGAGGGCCACTTTTAGAGAAACAAAAAGACCTTCAAACTCGCTGTCCCATTTGGTGATCTGACCAATTTTTTTGAAAAAATTTAAGAATGTTCTTTCAAAATCGTAGATTTTACTCTTTTTTGAAAGGAATCTTGCCGCCCTTTCAACCTGATAATTGAGAATTGTTTTATTGCCAATTTCATATTGAAGCATCAGGTGAAAGATGTGTACAAAGCCCAAAAAGTCCGGTCTGATAGTATTTGTATTGTCATTAAGAATATTGCGGACCCAAAAAAGCGATTCATCAAAGTTTTTCAGGACAAAGTAACCATAAGCCATATTTAACAGTACAATATAGAAGGCTTTATCCTGATCTTCTCTGTTCATTCTCAATTCCAGTTCCGGTTTCAGTTTTTTCCCCAACACTGCTATTTTTTCAAAACTGCCGTTTGTTCTTGGAATTTTGGTA
>CAINVS010000198.1 GCA_903854205.1 uncultured Bacteroidota bacterium
AATGGCGAAGACAGAGATGCGGCAATGGAATCTGAGGAGATCGCAGTTGAATATAAAACACGATTGTATCTTGCTTTAGACAGCTATATCGACAAAATCTGTTCATTGTCTGAAGCTAAAAGTTATAGCCGTCATGGCGGTTATAATGACTGGGAAAAAACAGTGCGCGATGCCGGAATGTGGGTCAATTCTAAGGAAATTATGCGCCTCAGCATTGAAAATCCGTCAAACTTGTCGATTGGAGGTTCCAATGATTTCATTGTTGGTATAATGGATGCTTTGATCAATTCATACGGAGAAATTAATATCGGTTCTGATGTCTCCTTTGAAAAAGGGAAGATTATTTCCAAAACATATGGTTTCATGGGTCCCGAATTGATGAAATTTGCCAAATCTGCTACAAAAAACACTGCCAATAAAAAAATATTAAAATATATCGACGGCCAGAAATCGGGGATGTACATGATTACAGCTTTCAGTCCAAAAGGTGTCTATGAAGGTTGCAAAGAGATGCTTTCTGAAAAAGCAGGCAGCATGAAACCATCTGTGGATGATCTGTTTGGCATCCTTGAAATTTTCATGGATGAAAAAGATGCCTTCAATTTTCTGAAAGGAGATTTTTTTTATGCTATTAATGGTGCTAAAACAATCGAATCGGTTGAAAACGACTATGAGTATAATGAGAATACCAACGAATATGATCTCATAGAAAAAAAGGTGAAAAGACATATACCGCTGGCAGTAGTAGGTTTTTCTTATGGCAACAAAGAGGATATGCTCAAATTTATCCGCATCGTTTCCCGTACCGGTTTCCTGAAAGAGGAGAAGAAAAATATCTATAAATTGTTTATCCCCATGTCTAACGAATCTATTTTTGTTAAATTGGACAAAGGCTTACTGCTCATCAGTAATGACGAAGAACGATTGCTGCAAAATAAGAAATATCGCCCTATGAGTAAAGAGCATAAACAAAATCTGAAAAAAGATTTTCAGACTGTTTACGTCAATCCCGGCAACTTAATGGATATCTTCCTGTCAATAGGTCAAGTACAGGATAAAAAACTGATTTCGATGGTAAAAAATATAAAAGATGGCGTCGGAGAAATTATTCTGCATAGTAGACGCCCACTTAAAGCTGATAAATTCACAATTCAGGATTTTAGCCTTGACCTGAAGAATAAAGAGGAAAATGCCCTAAAACAGATTTTCGACTTTGCAAACAGATTGTATCTGAGCAGATTGAAAGGTATATAGTCAAAGTTGTTTGTTGTTTGTTGTTTGTTGTTTGTTGTTTGTTGTTTGTTAATACTTTATCTTTTATCTTTTATCTTTTATCTTAACATAAATGCGATTTCGCTGGAAAATAGCTCAGGCTGCAGAACTGAAATGGTGGAAGAATTATCTTCAGAATAAAGAGCCCAAGGCCTATTTGGATTGGAAAAGAGCTTACTGGGGGGATTTTCTTAAAAAATGCAATGTTGTAATACCCGAGGGCTTGAACTGCTTGGATGCCGGGTGCGGTCCTGCAGGAATTTTCATTATTCTTGACAAACAAAAGACTGATGCACTGGATCCTCTATTGGAGCAGTACGAAACAAAACTTAGCATATTCAAAAAAGTGCATTACCCAACAGTTAATTTCATCAGCTCTTCTATCGAATCTTTAGATTCGAATACAGCATATGACCTTATTTTTTGCCTCAATGCCATTAACCATGTTTCCGATTGGAAGAAAAGTATTGGCAATCTCATGGGGCATTTGAAACCCGGAGGAAAAATGATACTCTCTACCGATGTTCACCGCTATACTTTTCTAAAACCTATATTCAGACTTTTGCCCGGAGATATTTTACATCCGCAGCAGCACAGTCTACAAGATTATATGGCAGTTTTGAATGGCTATGAACCTGAATCTTTGGAAAAAGTATTAATTAAAAGAGAGGCGATTTTCGATTATTACGCCTTTATCATAAAAAAGAAATAAATTTTGAAAAACAGGGATCTTATTCTGACAATTGCATCAATTGCAGGCAGCGGCTTACTTTGGGGGTTGAGTTATCAATCCTCTATTTTTTCTCTGGTTTCCTTTGCCGGCCTGCTCCCACTGTTTTGGTCTATAAATAAAACCAATATTGCCGGTGCATCGGTTATTGCTTTCAGTTCTGCACTCCTAGCAGTGCTTGTCGGTGCATTTGCTGATTTACAGCACATGAATTCAGGACAAGCAATCCTTTTCACTGTTGTGCAGATAACAGTTTTGGCTCTGCCCTGGATAATTTATCAGCTCATCAGGAGCAGACATAACCAGAAACTGGGTTATGTAGCATTTGTGAGTAGTTGGCTTACATTGGAATGGTTCTGCAGTCAGTTTCTTGGAATAGGACAGTCCTGGCAATTGGGTTATTCTGCTGCAGTCTTCCCTTTTTTAATTCAATGGTACTGTTTCTTGGGCGTCAGCGCCGGCACTCTCTGGATTCTCGCCATCAATATTCATATTTCCAGAATTATTTGGCCTGCATTGACACATACGCGCCGTTCGGCAATAATAAATGGCTCAATTGTACTCATTCTGCCTATTATTGCTTCCTTAGTCTGGCCATCAGGCAAGGGTTCCGACACCATATCGGCAACCGTGGTTCAAAATAACAATTCTGCTGTCCTCATGTCCGAAGACATGGAGTCATTGTGGGGAAAAGCTGCACAACATAATAGTTTTTGGTATCATGTATCATCTGATACCTTAAAAACGGCTTACCTCATCAAGAAGGAAGGGTCGGCTGAGCCTATACAGGGCAAAACTGTATGGATTTCAGGTATCGGCGGCAAAGGCAGTCAGACGCTCAAACTTACAGATTTTGCCGATATCCGCTGCGGATTACTAAATGCCTCTTCTTTCATCCACGCTGAATCAGTAAGACTTTATTCAGCAAATAAATGCAAACTTTTGATAGGTTTTGACGCTGACAGAAGTACTGATCCCTTTAAAATCGCCTGCAGGGCCATCGAAAACCGTATGAATATCCTAATTTTAACTTCAAAAGGTGATGCAACTTTATATCTTAGCTCCGGTAGCCGTTTTAACTTTAGTGGAAAATTCAGCGCCAACACTGCCGATCCCGGCTTTTTTGCACTCTACGGAGATTTGATCGGAAGATTATCTATCTTTGTGTCTGGATGGTTGCTTTTGGGAACCTTGGTAAAACCATTCAGAAAAAAATAATTCCCTTTATTTTAAAAATCATTTGCCAAATTATTTGCTCTCAAGATTTTTATGGAAAAAAGCATTCATTACCAGGAACAAAAAAAGGCACGTTATTATGAAGCTTTTCCCAAAGAACTAAGGGCGCTGGCGCTGGTAATTTCCATCATTTTTCATCCGCTGCTGATGCAGATATATGCCTATCTGCTGCTGATCTGGAGTAATCCGTTCTTATTTGGGAAAGTGAGTACTGCTAAGGTTTTTGAAGATAAGGTCTATACACTTCAACTCATTTGGCTATTAATATTCTCCTGTCTCGTCCCCCTGCTCACTGTTTTCATGATGAAAGCCTTGGGGCTGATAAAAGACATTGCGTTGTCGGATAAAATGGACCGAATCGGGCCCTATATAATTGTCGGACTGCTCTACATAGTCATTTTCATGAATTTTGTCAGTAATACTTCTCTTCCCCCACAATTAAGCATTTTCGCTTTAGGCTCTACAATAGGCCTTTTTACAGCATTTATCATCAACCTTTTCTCCAAAATCAGCATGCATACAGTAGGTATGGGTGGTTTTTTGGCAATGGTCATTATCATTATGGCTAATAGTCATGCCGGGAATGAATATGTGCTAGTTTTAGCAATTCTGGCTGCAGGATTATCAGGCACTTCGCGCATGCTACTCGCTGCACATGAACCTGCCGATTTATATGGAGGTTATCTTATTGGTTTCCTTGCGCAGTTTGTGGCTTTAAGTTATCTGCATGGGTAACGGTTTTGAAATATTAAACATTAAACGGGCACTGATGCTATTCGTGCCCGTTCTTTTATTCAACCCTACCCATGAAAAAATTATTCTTAGTCTTCATTTTCCATTTAGTTATTTTTACTGCTTTTTCCCAAAACGTCGGCATTGGCACCTCCTCTCCGGACGTCAGTGCTAAACTTGATATCAGTTCCAATAACAGCGGTCTGCTCATTCCCAGAATTGCACTTGTACAGACTACTTCCAATACGCCTATTGGCGCATCGATTGCCACCTCACTTTTGGTTTACAATACAGTTAGTATTAATGATGTGACCCCCGGTTTCTATTATTGGGATGGTACAATGTGGTTAAGAATTCAAAACAGTTCAGCCAATTATTGGGCAATAACCGGAAACAGCGGAACAATCAGCGGAACAAATTTTCTGGGCACTACAGATAATCAGGCTTTCGACATTAGAACAGACAATGTCATCCGAGCTCGTATTACAACAAAAGGGCAAATAGAACAGTTAAATACCGGGGAGTCAGTATTTATTGGCCAGGAAGCAGGTGCCGCAGATGATTTGAGTACAAACAGAGGCAGCTTTGTTGGCTACAGAGCCGGATATTCCAACAGTACCGGAGAATATAATTCAGCATTTGGGCACAGTGCTCTTTACAGCAATACAGTCGGACAGGAAAATACAGCCTTGGGTGTTCAGTCACTTTACAGCAATACTACCGGATCCTACAATACGGGAGCAGGTACCAACAGCCTGTTCAGCAGTACAACGGGCAATTATAACAGTGCTTTGGGATACGGCTCACTTTATGCCAACACAAGCGGCAATAATAATACGGCTATTGGGCTTTTTGCCCTGGCGAATAATTTAACAGGCAATGCCAACACAGCTGTCGGTTCAACTGCACTGGGATTTAATACCAGCGGTTATTCCAATACTGCCATAGGCACCGGTGCGTTAACAGCCAATACAACTGGTTGGGCAAATGCAGCCGTGGGCAACGACGCGCTATACTTTAATTCTACAGGTATTGGAAATACAGCTTTCGGTTATTTTGCGCTCAGAAGCAATACTACTGCTGTAGATAATACTGCATTGGGTAATCAGGCTTTGTTTTTAAACACGACCGGCGATAACAATACAGCGGTAGGTACATTTTCTCTGAATCAGAACAGTTCCGGATTTGAGAATACGGCAGTCGGTAAAGGAGCAATGCAGTTAAATTCAAATGGATGGGCAAATGTTGCTGTGGGCTATCTTAGTATGGCTCAAAACAACAGCGGTATAGGCAATACTGCAATTGGGTATCAGGCACTCAGGTTCAATACCACTTCAAATGACAACACTGCAGTAGGCAATCAGGCTTTGCTGCTCAATTCCACAGGTTACCAAAATACTGCTGTAGGAAGATTTTCCCTCGTTCAAAATACGGTCGGTTATAATAATGTTGCTATTGGCATGAATGCGCTACAGGCTAATTCGACAGGTTATAACAATGTTGCAATTGGAACAATTTCAAATAATTTTAACAGCAGCGGTTTTGCCAATTCATCATTGGGCTACGGTTCTTTGCACTTCAACCAAACAGGAGCAGGTAATACTACTTTAGGTTATCAGGCTTTCCGTGAAAATGTAAACGGAAATAATAATACTGTAGTTGGAAACCAAGCCGGTGTCCCGGTCGGTTTTAATCCGAGTAACTTCTCTGCCTTTGGCTTTTTGGCCGGTCTTGTTGGCAGCAACAGCAACACCATTGAAATTGGAAATAGCAGTGTTTCTTACATTGGCGGGCAGGTAGGTTGGAGCAGCTTCAGCGATGGACGTATCAAAACCAATGTGTCGGAAACTGTTCCTGGTCTCAGCTTTATACAGGAACTGCGACCTGTGACCTACAACTTTGATATTCATAAGCAGAATGAAATGGTTTATGGAAAAGCCGACAGTCTTGAATGGGAAGGCAAATATGATCTTGAAAAAAGAACGATGAGCGGTTTTATTGCTCAGGAAGTAGAGGCTGCTGCCCAAAAATGCGGCTACAGCTTCAGCGGCCTGCAAAAACCAAGTTCCCCTGATAAGCTTTACTCCCTCACTTATGCAGAATTTGTGGTGCCGCTTGTTAAGGCCGTTCAGGAGCTGAAGGCGGAAAATGATGAAAAGGATCGTAAAATTTCCGATTTAGAGTCCCGAACAGATAAATTGGAACTTCAGCTGCAGGAGTTGAAGAATCTTATTAAACAAAGTAATAAGTAGTCCCACCAAAATAAACAAGCGTCATTTTTCTCTTAGTAAAGGAAAATGAAGCTTATTTTTTGTCTGCATATGCTGTTTTTAATACTCAAACTCCATTTTCTGCATTGGATATCCAAAAAGTCCTTTTTCTCTTACATAGCGTTCCACCTTTTCGGGTACCATAGTTTCCCAGCCCGATTCATCCTCTCGGATTTTCCTCAAAACATCCGTTGAGCGGATATGCAGCAATGATTCATTAAATCCGGTAACATCCACAATATGTCTGTGTTCTAGCAGGTGACGGTAGAGGTAGTTCAAACCCTCCGGAATCGGCAGATTATTGCTTTTCATCAATTCACCGCTGCCTTCCTGCAATTCAGGAAAAACATAGGTGGTTACACCTCTGGTAAAAATTTCTCCAAAGGAGGTCAACAGACGTCCGTCTTTGTTGCGCTCGTATTTCCCGTTGAGCAGTGTGAGCAGCGGGCGGGCTTCCATCACCAACCCAAGATGACCAATTTTATAGTCACCCAGATATTGTATCAGTTTAAGGTAGTTATCAAAATTGGTCAACATTACGGTCTGCCCCATGTGATTCAACAGATCTGCCCGATCCATATAGTCTTGTTCATCAACCTGTCCGGTTTCAGCTGAAAGGCTGGCAATGGTAAGTTCCGACATAATAAAAGTGTCTTCGGCCTTTACACCGGCTTCACTTCGGAATTGTGCCGTGGAGGAACGAACCATATCTAAACTGAGCAGGGTTGTCGGGCGGAAATTTCCACGAACCACCAGTAGGTTTTTCTTGTAAAGAAATTCCGAAACATGTATAGAACGGCCTTTTTTATCAAAAACTGCTACGCAGGTCAGGCCCTGACGGACTAATTCAAGCGTTAACAGACGGTTATCTATTCCTGAAAAAAGCGGTCCGCTCACACTAATAGCATCTATACTTACACGATCCTGCAGTTTATCAATGAGTGAGGCAATCAGTGTTTTATAATCTACTCCATATCTATAACAGGCATAAATAAGGTTGACTCCCAAAATACCGGCAGCCTGCTGCTGCAGATTGGCATTACCGTCTTTCATTTCCACATGAATAACAATATCATTGGGTTCGGAATGCGGAGAATGCTGAAAGCGGACGCCCATCCATCCATGTCCTTTGGTTGTTTTGTGAAAATTGATGGTAGAAAGTGTATCGGCAAAAGCAAAAAGTCGGCAATTTGGCCTTTCTCCGCTCAGGCGGTCGAGCATCAGCTCATATTCGTGGTCGAGCATTCGGTAAACGCGCGACTCGCAGACATAGCGGCCCGATGGCTCGCGGCCATAAATATCGTCGCTCACTTTTTTGTCATAGGCCGAAATTGTCTTGGCAATAGTTCCGGCAGCGGCACCTACTGTGAAGAAGTATCGGGCTACCTCCTGCCCTGCACCGATCTCGGCAAAGGAACCGTAGATACTGTTATCAAGATTTATTTCAAGCGCTTTCTGTTCGGTTTCTAGATGTTTCAGATGCTCCATAATATTGACAAAAGCCTAAGTCGAAAGGCTTACATATTTTTTTGCTGTAAAATCGGGACTGATGCATTGTGCAATAGTCCCGAAAATTAAGTATTATTTTTTTCTGTATAAAGAAAGCAGCGATTTTTTCTTGAAATCTATTCCTCCTCTTTCCTAAACCCATACAATTCCTGTTGTACAAAAGTCTGCGGAAACTGCTCCACGCCCGGATAACCCAGTTTGATATCGCCGCGGTTATGCGGAATATGATCAGTTTTAAAAATATAATCCCAAATAGAAAGCGTGATGCCGAAATTGATCCCATAAGGATGTGAAGGCGGCATATCGTAGGCATGATGCCAAAGGTGCATCTCGGGACTGTTGAAAATGTATTTGATAGCAGGATGAATAAGGTAACCGAAGCCAACACCGCCTGCTAATGCAGCCAAAGCAAAATACCATTCAGCGTCCAATACAACCCAACCTACAAAGGCTCCTATTGCTGCGCCAAAGAACATTCCTTTAATTTTTTCCGGAATTTGAATGTTGGAGTGGTTATAATGTCCTACGGCCAAAGAAAAAATATGAATGATAAAGAAGTCGTACAATCCTATACCCAAAAGTGCCAGAGGGATATACTGAATACTTTTATATACAATATTCTCCATCCAGTGATAACGCAGATGCGCTGCAAAACCCATTTGTTCTACCGAGTGGTGCAGCTTATGAAAATTCCAAAGCCATGGCACGCGGTGCAGAGTAACATGAATATTCCACTGTATAAAGTCGCTGAGAACAAAACCGATGAGCAGTACCGACCAATAAGGCATTGTCTGCATTGGATTGCTTGCATGAAGATTAAAACCGCTGACTGCAAGGATGGCATTGTTCAACCCTTCGGAAACGACGGATGAAACAGCATTGAAAATAACCAGTGAAAAGAGGAAGAAATTGAAAAACATATAGAAAAAGTCCAACCAGAAATCTTTGCGAAATCGCTGCTGTTCCTTTCTCCAGGGGCGCAGGCCTTCAATTCCAAAGAAAAAGGCTGAGACAAAAAGCAGCCAAAAGAAATAGTTGTGCCAGAATGGCGCGTTCTGAAAAGTTATTTCCCTCCAAAGGTAACCGGCATAGCCTGAGTAGGCGTTTACTATAATATTGAGAACATCCATAATTATGCAATATTTTGAGATTTAGATTTAATTCCCTTCCAGTTATAACACAAAAAAACAGCTTTTGATGGAATTGTTATGTGATAATGGTCATATAAGAAGTATAATGACCAAAAAAAGAGAAGAAAATTTATTTTTTTTACTCCCGAAGCAGCGCTTTCAAGTTTGATTACGTTTTATCATCATAGGCAATTTTTTTTCGCACCATATTGAATGAATAAAAGGCATAAAAAGGCAGACTCGGCAAGGTCTGCCTTTTTTATTGTCCAAAAATCAGGCGCTCAGGGGAATTTTGTTTTCCGTAGATAATATAAATTCTACAACAAATATTGCACTTAAGCGCCTAATTGATTAAATTTGCAGAAGGCCGTCTATATTTCGGTATTCAAATTATGAAAAACACTGCATTTTTAATTGCCTGCATTTTAATTTCCGCCAGCTGGTCAGCAACGAGCGCTCAGGCTATCAAACAGAAGACGGAGCGAAACTATAGATTTATCACTTCGGCCGACAGTATTCTTTTGTCGGAGAAAGTCCATAAATATGACAGCAAAAACAGGATTATAGAAAAACAGGAATCTTTCTACAACCTGCAGCCGCCGGGTTCCCTCAGTAAAGAAATCAATGCCCGTTTCGACGCTACCAAAATGATAGTGGATGAGCATATCTATACCCATAAAAAAACGGAAATTGATCATGAACGCCTGAAAACCAAATATCTTGTGTATGGTTCTGACGAAATGAGCAGCAAATACGTATGGCGTCAATATTATGACAAGACCGAGGAAATGATGAAAGAGGACACAATTACCTACGACAAGGCAGGTAACCTCATTAAACGTATGGTTTATGACTACAGCGGAAGTACCTTTCAAAATTCCGATGAATATAAATTTGACAAAAAAAATCGACTGCGCCGCTGGAGATACTACACCTATTGGTCAACTGTCAATTCTAGAAGTAAGCCTGTAACCCGAAAAGACAAAAAACAAGAGTACAAATACCATTATAATAGCAAAGGGCAACTAAAAAAAACTACCGGAGAACGTTACAGCACTAAATTTACCGAAATTTACAGCTATGACAAAAATGGAAAGCTAGAAAGTTTTTTCCAACAAAAATACAGAAAGACAAAGGCTGCAAAGCCCAAAAAGTCAGAAAAAAAACAGGAGAAGAAAAAATTTAACATTAATGATGAACAATTAATTCGCAAATTCGATAAAGGTCAACTGATACTTGAACAGCTGACGCTCAATGGCAAAGAACTGCAAAAAATGGAAATTTGTTATCACAAAGATTCTCTCATAAAAACTTATGCCTTCTATCAGAAGGGTTTTAAAAACACGGAATATATTATAGAATACAGTGAGGCTGACCTTCCTTTAAAAAAAATAAATTCCAATTATCACAGCAACGGTAAAGCCTATAACAGCATTGAATCAACTTACAATTTGAAAGGAAAGCCCGTTGAAGATGTAAAAATTATGAACGGCGAAACAATCGTGAGAACAGTTTACGAATACAATAAAGAGGATCTTTTAACATCAATGGTTATTTTTCAAAAAAGTAAAAAAGGGTTGGAACGTTATGATGTTTTTTATTTTAGCTATGAATAAACTTTATAATTTGGTGATGTGATGATGTGTTAACATGATAATATGATGGTAAACAATAATTACTGATGCGAATCAAGGGTTAAAATATATTGAAAAGTATTGATTTTATTTAAAAAAACTAAAAATTACGAGCCGCAGGCACCGTTTCAGAACGTCGGAAGCACCAGCATATAGAATTGGCCCTTTCGAGTATAGTGCTAAGCCTGAAAATTCAATAAAAAAGCAAAAAATCTCAGGCTGAAGGACAGT
>CAINVS010000199.1 GCA_903854205.1 uncultured Bacteroidota bacterium
AGCTTAGTTCTACTGCTTTTAGCTTGAATTCCCTGTCAAATTTTCTTCTTTCCATTGTTGTTTTATTAACTTTTGTGCAAGATAGTTTTTTTGACTTAACTTAGCGTCCACTCAAAGATATAAACTCCATCTGCCAATTATCAAATCATCCCCTGTTCATTAGAACAGGGGATGATTTTTTTATATATTTTACTCAAAAATATATATCTTAGCGCCAAAATAAGTGAAAATAAAGAATATGAAAGAGCTGATCACTAATGAAATATCCTGGTCGAAAAGAACCATATTTTTCCTTTTTATTTTCTGTATATTTTTCCTTTTTTGGGATCATCGCTGGACAAAAGGAGATATTATTGCCTGGGATATTTGGTCCTATTATGCCTATCTGCCTGTTGTTTTTTTGGAGCAAGATTTGAAAATGACTTTTCTGGATGATCAGCAGTGGATGATATTAAAATATTATGCTCCCTCACATTTGGAAAATGGCAATTGGCTGATAAAGACCACAATGGGCATGTCCATTATTTATTTGCCTTATTTTTTGATTGCACATCTATGGGCATTGATACATTCCGGTATGAATGAAGGGGGATTTTCTCAACCCTATCAGATTATGATCGCACTCAGCGGTCCTGTAAATCTGCTTATCGGACTTTTGGCTTTGAGAAAAGTAATGCTCAGCTATTTTAGTGAGAATGTCACAGCTTTGTCAATGATTTTCATTGTCTTGGGGACCAATGCTATGCATTATACTTATAATGAGGGGGCAATGTCGCATATTCACAACTTCATGCTTTTTTCCCTATTCATGAGGCTTACACAGCTATGGCATGACAATCCGACATGGAAGAGAACCATTTTAATCTCATTTTTGAGCGGATTTATTGCTTTGGTCAGACCAAATAATGCCATAATCGGTCTCTTTTTTATATTCTATAATGTTTATGATTTAGAATCGTTCAAGCAAAAACTTCAGCTTTTTTGGAAATTGCGGTTAAAGTTATTGATTTTGCCTTTCTTGGCCTTTTCTGTTTGGATTCCGCAGTTTTGTTACTGGAAATATATCACAGGGCATTGGATGTTCAATTCCTATATTGGTGAACGCTTCTTTTTTGACCGCCCACGTTTTTATTATTCCATGTTCAGCTATACAAAAGGCTGGATGGTTTATACCCCAATGGCAGCTTTTGGACTCTTCGGATTGTTTTTGATGGGCAAAGCAGCAAAACAAATCAGATTTGCTGTACCGATTTTCATGATCTTAAATATCTATATTGTATTCAGCTGGTGGTGCTGGTGGTATGGCGGCGGTTACAGTCAGCGCGCTTTAATTGATTCATACCCAATTCTGGCATTGGCAATGGCAGCTTTTCTTACTTTGATCTTTAAATCCAAAATTGCCAAATTTACAGTGATGCCTGTTATGTTCCTTTTGCTCGCACTCAGCCTTTTTCAGACCTGGCAGTATAATGTGAAAATTATACATTGGGAAGCCACAACCAAGGAATTGTATTGGACAGTTTTTTTGAAAACAAAACATCCTAATAATTATCAGGAACTACTTCATTCAGTCAACTACGAAGCTGCAATGAAAGGGGAAGTTAAATATTTTGGAGAGAAGTAAAATCCTAATTTGTAAAAGCCATTCAGCTCAAATTATTGATTTGCGGTGAAATATAACACTTGTTTGGTTTAATTATTTGTAGCGCAGAAGGCCATATTTAATGATACACCAAAAGATACGCAAGCCATCGCTGTTGCGCAGTTTTTTTCCTTCGCCTTCATTTCTTGGGTAGTAATGTACCGGTACTTCAGCTATGCCGGTTTTACGAAGTCTCAAAGCTTTTATTAAGAGCTCACATTCAAATCCGAAGCGTTTCTCTTTAAGGTTTATCTGGTTGAGCAACTCTTTTTTTATCAGCTTGTAGCCGCAGGCCATATCCGTCAATTTTACATTGAGTAAAATGGAAGTAAACCAGGTGAACAGCTTATTGAAAAAATAGCGTCTGTAAGCAAAAGCCGGACGTATAGGTCCCGGAAGGTATCGGGAACCGTTTACCAGCATGATATTCAGATCGTGCATGGCATTTAAAAGCAGCGGAATGTCATTTGGACTAAGTTCCAGATCGGCATCCTGAATCAGCATTGTATCGCCCTTTGCGGCTGCATAACCGCTATGTACAGCACCACCTTTTCCCTGATTGACCTCATGTTTCAGATAACTGACCTCGGGGTACTTTTCCGACAGCATTTTGCCGATATTTCCTGTATTATCGGAAGAGCAATCATCTACGATGAGGTATTCCAACTTTTCTACAAAAGCAGGCATTTGAACTTCCCGAAGTTTTTCGATTATACTCTCCAGCGTTTTTTCTTCGTTGTAGGCCGGAATAATGATGCTTAGATACATGAATGAATTTGCTTTTTTGTTTACTGCAAAGTTAATACTTGTTGTGAACTTCTTCAACCTATCATTCAATTAATCCTATTATAGAAAGTGATTAATTTAATTATTTATTTTTTTGATATGTTGACCAAACTCATTTAGTTTAGGTACTAAAATGCATTTTTTTATGTATTTTTAAGACAGAATTTAACAATATAAAAAAGTTTTTGCCCTATGAACCTAAAATGCCTTGTATTTCAAAGGTTTATTCTGTCTTTGACAGTAATTTCCCTATTGGCTGCCTGTCAGTCCAAACCAAAAAAAATTGAGTACAATCCGGCTTTTGATGCCTATCTATCTGCTTTCACTAACGGAGAGGTTTCGAAAAAAGCCACAGTTTTGATCCGATTCGGTGAAGATCTGGTTAAAAACATCAACGAGCCTGTACCCGCAGGGTTGGTGAAAATTAGTCCGGTTTTGCCCGGACAGGCCGTTTGGAAAGATGAACGCACTATCGAATTTGTTCCTTCTAAGGATATGAAATCAGGCCAAATCTACACGGCAAGTGTGAATATGCGGAAACTATTTTCCAAAATCCCTTCCAATCTATCCACCTTTGCCTTTCAGTTTAAAGCTAAGGATCAGTTTATAAATGTCAGTCCTATGGCCTCCGATGTTTTTGGCAGCGGTGAAAGTAAATATTGCAGACTGCGCGGAACACTTACCACCAATGATGTGGAAAGGTACGAGGTACTTGAAAATATTGTCAGAGTGTTGCACGGAAACAAGCCGCTGCGCCTTATATGGGAACATAAAAATGCACATGAACATCAGTTTGTCATTGACAGCGTTGCCCGCGGGAAAAACCCCTACGCTGTAAAGGTAACCTGGGACGGAACCAAGATTCAATCTAAAACAAAAGGAACTTTTACCTTTGATATTCCTACCATTTCTGAATTCAAATTCAGTAATCATTTTCGCTACAATACTCCGGAACAGCACCTCGTACTTGAATTTTCTGATGCACTCGATCCTAATCAGGACCTGGAAGGTCTCATCAGAATTGCTGATAAACCCCTCAAATACAGTATTGAGAATAATATTATAAAGATCTATCCGGTTCAAAAACTGTTGGGTGCTTATACCCTGACAATTGCAGCTGATATCAAAAGCCAAAGCGGCAAAACACTGAATAGTCCCACCAAAGAAAAGGTTACTTTTTCTGATGCAGTACCTTCTGTGGTAATCTTAGGAAACGGTAACATCATTCCGCGTTCACAAAAAATGCCTATTGTTTTCAAAACGATCAATTTGAATTCGGTAGATGTGCGCGTAATTAAGATAAAAGAAGATAATGTTCAGCAATTCTTCCAGGTCAATCAGATTGAAGGAAATACCGAGATGAAACGTGTCGGCAAAGTAGTCCTCCAAAAAAAGATCGATCTGGATAAAACAGCAGGTTTGGATTTGGGCGATTGGACACACCACTCTCTTGAATTAGCGGGTCTTATCGAGCCGGAAGCAGGTGCAATCTATGAAATTGCCATTGGATTCCGCCATTCTTACACCTTAAACGACTGCGAAGCTGAAGAGGGTGAAACCCCTGAAGATAAAAAGGATAATGATATGCTGGCGCTTCCGGGTTGGGATAAACCCACTTATGAAGCCAGTTATTGGGATTGGTACGGAAATGATTACAATTACGAAGAAAGAGATAATCCCTGCAAACCGTTTTTCTATACTGCCGATCGTGTAGCCCGCAGAAATATTCTCGCATCCGACCTGGGTATCATGGCGAAAAAAGGTGATAACGGCAATCTCTATGTTGTAAATAATATTCAGACAACTGAGCCTATGTCAGGTGTTGTATTGGAGTTTTACGATTTCCAACAGGATCTCATTACGACAGTAAAAACGGACAAAGAGGGGATGGCCAAAACAGATTTTGACAAAACAGCCTATCTGTTGATTGCAAAATCAGGTAAACAACGCGGTTATCTTCGTTTGGATGATGCTTCAGCGTTGTCAATGAGCCGTTTTGACATAGCAGGTACAAGCATACAAAAAGGTCTGAAAGGCTTTATATATGGTGAACGCGGCGTATGGAGGCCTGGAGATGAGCTTTTCCTTAATTTTATATTGGAGGACAAAGATAAAACACTTCCGATAAATCACCCTGTAAGTTTTGAGCTGAAAGACCCGCGTGGAACTGTAGTTCAGCGACTCAGCACTACAACTTCTGTTGGCGGAATCTATAATTTCAACTGTAAAACTGATGAAAAGGCTGCAACCGGAAACTATACGGCAATTGTACGTGTAGGTGGTGCTACCTTCTCCAAATCCTTAAAAGTGGAAACCATCAAACCCAATCGTTTGAAAATGGCTTTGGACTTTGGCGGAAAAGAGATCGATGCTGCACAGGGCAATGTTGACGGTATGATCAATGCCAAATGGATGCACGGGGCCATTGGTAAAAATCTGAAAGCGAAAATTGAAATGAGCATGAAAGATGCAAATACCGCTTTCAAAACTTTTCCTAATTTTAATTTCAATGACCCTGCTACCAGTGTTGATTCCGATAACAGAATAGTTTTTGACGGAAAATTGAATGAAAATGGCGATGCCAAGTTTACGGTAAAATTGCCGAAAGATCTTTATGCCGCCGGTATGGTCAATGCCAATTTTCGCACTCAGGTTTTTGAACCCGGTGGAGATTTTAGTATCGATCAGACCTCTGTTACAGTTCATCCCTATAAAACATACGTGGGGGTTCGTCTGCCTGCAGGCGATGCACAGCGCAATATGCTCTTGACAGATATCAAACATAAGGTGGAGATTGCCACTGTTGACAAAAATGGCAAAGCTGTTTCCAAAAATAATTTGGAAGTTAAAGTCTATAAACTCGATTGGCGTTGGTGGTTTGACCAGAATAAAGGTCAGGTTTCCAGCTATCGCGGACGTGTAAATTCAGAAGTAGTTTCTGAAGGTAAAATAAGTACCGGAGTTAATGGTATAGGTTATTATGAAATGGAGGTTAAATACCCGGATTGGGGCCGTTTCCTCGTTCGTACCTGCGATGGTGACGGACATTGCTCCGGACAGGTATTCTATATCGACTGGCCGGGTTGGGCAGGAAAGTCAAAAGAAGGCGATCCTGAAGGTGCCACAGCACTGAATATAACTGCCGATAAAGATAAATACAATGTCGGAGATGAGGTCACCCTCAATATTCCTACCGGATTTGCAGGCAGAGCCCTTGTTACAATCGAGAGCGGAAGCAGAATTTTGGAAGCTAAATGGTTAACTGCAGCTCAGGGCAATACACAGTATAAATTTAAAACAACAAAGGCAATGGCACCTAATGTCTATGCTTATGTAACACTGTTACAACCGCATGCACAAACGAAAAATGACCTGCCTATCCGTATGTACGGAATACTGCCAATTATGGTAGAAGACCCGGCTACTAAGATGATGCCGCTTGTTTCAATGCCTGACGAACTGAAACCGATGCAGGATTTTACTGTGACAGTTGCAGAAAACAAAAATCGTCCAATGGCCTATACTGTTGCTATTGTAGATGAAGGGCTTTTGGATTTGACTAAATTCCAAACGCCATCTCCTTGGGATAATTTTTACCAAAAAGAAGCCCTGGGCGTTAAAACTTGGGATATGTACAATTCTGTACTCGGTGCCTTTGGTGCTGAGATCAAAAGTATGCTCAGCATTGGTGGTGACGGTTCTTTATTGAATGCCAACAATAAAAAGAATGACCGTTTCAAACCGGTAGTGCTTACGGCCGGACCTTTTTATATTCCTGCCGGAAAAACAGGAACGCATAAATTTAAAATGCCCAATTATTTGGGTTCAGTCCGTGTAATGGTTGTAGCCGCCGATGCCGGAGCTTATGGTTCTGTCAGTAAATCAGTGTCTGTACGTCAGTCGCTTATGGCGATTGCTTCATTACCAAGAGTTTTAGGCCCCGGAGAAACCTTTAAATTGCCGGTGACTGTTTTTGCTATGAAAGAAGGCATCACAAGTGCAACTGTGACTATTAACAGCAATGAATATCTGGAAATTTTAGGTGGCAATACCCGTTCGGTAGCCTTCAAAGGTATTGGAGAGGAAATGGCCTATTTTGAAGTTAGAGTGAAAGAAAGGGCTGGTACCGGTTCTGTTAAAATCGCAGTTACAGGCGGCGGACACAATGCGGAATACGAAACAGATGTTGAAGTTAGAGTGGCCAATCCGCGCATAACTGTGGTCTATGCTGCCTCTGTTAATGCAGGTAAAACCTGGGAACAAGGATACAAACCACTGGGAATTATCGGTAAAAATAGCGGAATATTTGAAGTGTCGGCAGTACCGCCGCTCAATTTGGGCCGCCGTCTGAATTATCTGATTCAATATCCTTACGGATGTGTGGAACAGACCACTTCAGGTGCTTTCCCACAACTCTATTTGGCCCGTCTGATGGAGCTTTCCGATAAAAACAAAAGCAAAATTGATGACAATGTAAAAGCTGCTATCCGTCGTCTGCAATCCTTCCAAAATTCAAGCGGGGGAATGGGCTATTGGCCGGGTGACAATCAGGCCAATGAATGGGCGACAAATTATGCAGGTCATTTTTTGATTGAAGCTGATAAAGCCGGATATACTGTACCCAAAGAATTTTTGAAAAAATGGACGGAATTCCAAAAATCAAAATCCAATGCCTGGTCATCCAGCGGCAATGCACAGGACGATCTTACACAGGCCTACCGTTTATATCTTTTGGCACTTTCAGGTAAACCTGAAATTGGTGCCATGAACCGTATGCGATTGAAATCTATTCACAAAGACGCACTCGCAGCCCGTTGGCATTTGGCAGCTGCTTATCAGGTCATCGGACAAAAAGATGTGGCTAAAGAATTGTTGGGTAATGCGGCTACCGATGTCATTGAATATGCAAAAGGAAGCGGTGCAATTACCTTTGGTACGCAATTGCGCGATCAGGCCATGATTTTACAAACCCTGAGTTTATTGGATCAGCGCAGCAAAGCCGATGGATTGCTGAAAATCATCTCAAACCGTTTATCAGGTGAACAATGGCTAAGCACTCAGGAAACCGCACAGGCACTCGTTGCTATGGCAAAATACGTTGGAGAAGGCGGAGTCGGCAAATCTTTGGATTTTGAATATCGCATCAGCGGAGGAAGCTGGCAAAAGGTAAAATCACCAAAAGCTATCTGGCAGCTGGATCTGAACGGTGAAGCAAGTACCAAAGTCGAATTGAGAAACAATAGCGGACAGATCATGTTTGCCCGAGTGGTTGCTGAAGGTATTCCTGCAGCAGGCAATGAAACAGACGCTTCAAATGGTTTGGCCATCAGCGTTGCTTATCAGACACTTGACGGAAAAACTTTGGATGTCAGTCGTCTGCAACAGGGAGAAGAGTTTTTGGCTGCTGTAACAGTCAGAAACAGCGGCGCTTATGCTTATAACGAAGTGGCACTGAATCAGGTATTCCCATCAGGTTGGGAAGTGATCAATCACCGTCTCATAGGTATTAAACTGAATGGAGATCTGCCAGAATATCAGGATATCCGCGATGATCGTGTTTACAGCTTCTTCGATATTTCAGCCGGAAAATCGAAGACTTACTTTGTAAGATTAAATGCTACTTATCTCGGCCGTTATTATCTTCCAGCCGTTTCCGTGGAAGCGATGTATGATAAATCGTTGAATGCCAGAAAGAAAGGGCAATGGGTTGAAGTAATTGCTGCAGTGAATAAATAAATTATAATCTTGAATCTTTCGGACCTTATTTGTATTAGTACAGATAAGGTCCGATTTTTTACTCTTTTTTTGGTCATATAATATGCTAGCAAATGTTTTTGAAGGGTTAAAAGATAAAGAAAACAATAATGTGATAAGCACTTCAGAAATACTCAAAAATTTTGAATAAAACACAGTAAAGATTTTAAAAAAACTCATAGACCAACTGCATTTTTTGATAAAAAATGAGCTAATTTGCAGCATATTCGATTCAATTTACTTAAATTGTATTGGATTTTTCAATAAACGATCTGCAAAATGCTTCGCCTCATTCAAATTTTTTGTCTGTTTTTATTCTTTAAAAACTTGCTTTTGGCACAAAAACCTGAAGCAATCAAAGAATATAACTCCGGATTAGAATATTTTAATCTAAAAAATTTTGAAGCTACAATACCTTTTATGAAAGAGGCAATAAAAAAAGATCCCAGCTTTTATTATGCATACAGGACACTGATTACTTGTTTGGAACAAACCGGGAAGGATACCGAAGCTATTGAGAATTACGAAAAATGTATTAAGATTGCTCCCGGTGATAAAGGGTTGGTTTATAATCTTTCTCAAATTTATATCAAAATAAAAGAGTACGAAAAAGCTGTACTTTGGCTCAGAAAGGCCATAGAAATTGATCCAACATACGATAAAGCAGCCCAATCGCTTAAATCGGTAGAAGAATATCTTGCAAAAAATGGAAATACACAAACTGTAATTACCGAGCATCAGGAATCGGGTTCAGCGGCTGCAACAAAAGTGTATAATGATGCCCTTCGTTTATACAAAGAATCCAATTACAGTGAGGCATTGAAACTGATGAACTCCTTTGTAGAAGAAGTTACTAATCCTGCGTTTTACTATCTCATGGCGATTACCTGTCAGCAATTAGGCTATCGGGACAAGGCAATTGAAGCCTTTGAAATGACACTGGAATTGGATGACAGACATTTTGATGCTAATAATGCATTAGGAACTATTTATTTTAACAGCCAACGATACGATGAAGCCATTCCATTGCTGGAAACAGCCTTCGACCGCCGTAAAAATGACAGAAAGCTGCTCTATCAGCTTGCTCGGGCACATTATCAGCACTCAGATTTCTCAAAAGCCATTCCATTGCTGACAAGCTATACAGAAATGGTAACGGACGATGCAGAAGCCTTCTTTCTGCTCTCGAAATCCTATGAAAAAACAGGAGATAAAAAGAAATCGGATCAGGCTTTTGAACAGGCAAAAAAACTGGGAGCCAAAGGTTCTCTGGCAGATGAACTGGATCGTTCCGCTTTAGAATATGCAAAAAAAGCAGGAGATTTAAGCAAAAGCGGAAATTATCAGGATGCCATCAATGTTTTGGAAGAGGCTATTACAAAGCATTCTGAAAAGGCAAGCCTTCATTTTAATCTGGGTCTTAATTATCTGGAGCTAGGAAATAAAGAAAAAGCTGCCGCGGAATTTGCCAAAACTATAGAATTGGATCCCGCACAGGCAAAAGCCTATCAGTCGCTCGGCACAATCCACTATGATAAAGCTGATTATAATTCTGCAATTGGGTATTACAACGCTACGGTAAAAGCAGGTAAAACCGATGCTGTGATATATTACAAATTGGGCAACTGCCATTATAATCTCAGTCAGTATGCAAATGCTGTAACTGAATATAAAAAAGCCACAGAATCAGGAGTTAAGGAAAAACAATTTTTCTTTGGAATGGCTTTGGCCTATTTTAAGTTAAATGAATTCAGTTCAGCTTTAAAGGCATTGGAAGAAGCTGTTATCATTGACCCCGATTTTTGGGAAGCTCATTATCATATCTGTCTCATTTACCTGGAACTGAATGAAAACCAGAAATCATTGGAAGAGGCATCAAAAATAATTAAAAAAAATCCAAACTATGCTAAAGCTCATCTTGTTATGGCTCATACATACAAACTTATGGGGAATTTGGCAGATGCCGATAAAAGCCGTCAGACAGCTTTAAAGCTCGATCCATCGTTAAAGTAAGTAGAAAATTATAAAAGCGAAAAAATGAAATATATAAAAGCTGTCTTGTTATTAACTGTTTTGAGTGTTACTTCTGCCTCTGCTCAATTACAAAGAATGGATTTTCCTTTGCAGAGAAGCAATGGGGTACCTTATCGGCATGCCTGGGCCGGAGGGCTTAATAATCCTCAGTTTTCTGAAGTGGATTTAGACGGAGATTTGGTAAAAGACCTTTTGGTTTTTGACCGTTCCGGCAATGTTTACCT
This sequence comes from uncultured Bacteroidota bacterium, assembly GCA_903854205.1. Classification (GTDB taxonomy): domain Bacteria; phylum Bacteroidota; class Bacteroidia; order Chitinophagales; family Saprospiraceae; genus Saprospira. The sequence continues at coordinate 10,441 of CAINVS010000199.1, forward strand.
TCCATTTACAAATGGCGGTATGGCATCAACTATAGACTATAATTTTGCGCCGCAATACAAACTTAATTTTCCCACTGCTGCACAACGTTTTGTCCTTTTAAGAGATTTCAACTGCGATGGAATTGAAGATCTCTTTTCCTATTTTAAAGATGAAGGTTCCGGTGAAACAGGTATGTCTGTTTATAAGGCCTATAGAGATGGGTTGGGAAAAGTACAATATCAGATGGAAGTTCCATTGCTAAGATATACCGATATTGGACAGAGCTTTTTTTACAACCTATATATGAGTAATATCGACCTGCCGGACATCAATGACATTGACGGTGACGGCGATTTGGACATTTTAAATTTTCATGTCGGAGGCGGACATGTACAGCTTTTTAATAATACCTCTGTTGAGAACGGTTGGGGTTGTGACAGTCTGAAATTTGAAATAGCTGACGATTGTTGGGGCCGTTTCTACGAAAGTGGAATTACGACAAGTTTGGACTTGAGTCCCAGCTATGACAGCTGTGCCAACTGGGCAGGCTGGTCACCTTTGCGCAACAACGGAGGTGGCCCGCGCCATGCAGGTTCTACACTTTTGAGTCTCGATATGGACAATGACGGATTAAAAGAACTCATCTTGGGAGATATAGCTTTTGATAACCTTTTGTTGACTTTCAACAGCGGAAATTCCGATACAGCCTTGGTTTTGTCACAACAGACCAACTTCCCGACAGGAAATCCGGTGTCCATTACTGCTTTTCCGGCAGCCTTTTATGTAGATGTTGACAATGACGGAATCAAAGACCTGATTGCTTCGCCAAATGCCGATGATATTTCTGTTAATGACCGTGTAGCCTGGCGTTACCACAATAGTCAGACAACGACTCAACCCTTGTTTAACTTTGAACAGCAGGATTTTTTGGTGAATGAAATGTTGGATGTCGGTTCAACCGCTGCACCTGCTTTTACCGATTTTAACGGAGATGGACTCCTTGACCTGATTGTAGGAAACTATGGTATTTTTATCAATGCATCAACCTATCGTACCCGCCTCTTGGCATTTGAAAACATTGGAACGGCTTCTGCGCCTATCTTTCGTTTGGCTTTTCCAGATTTTGCCAATTTGCAGCAGTACAATTTACGCCGTATAGTTCCAACCTTTGGTGATATGGACAACGACGGAGATCAGGATATGATTTTGGGGCAGGAAGACGGTACTTTGGTCTACTTGACCAATAACGGAAATGCTTCATCGCCATCTTATACAACTCCTGTGGCCAATTATTCCGGAATAGATGTAGGACAGCATGCAGTACCGCAGTTGATTGATATGGATCGCGATGGAGATTTAGATCTGGTCATTGGTGAAAGAAACGGCAACACAAATTATTGTCAGAATATTGGAACAGTCACAAGTCCAATGTTTTCTGCAGGTATTAACAATCAGGCCTTCGGACAAATTGATACCAGAATTTTGAATCAGTCACTGGAAGGCAATTCAGCCCCGCAAATTGTGGATGATAACGGTTCCTTTGTTCTTTTTATGGGCAATGAAGCCGGTCAGGTCTGGGCTTTTGACAGTTTGGACGGAAATTTGTCGGGCAGTTTCCACAGACTCAGTTCCGAACTGGATGAAGTAAAAGAAGGGAGACAATCTATTTTGGCAATTGCAGACCTAAATAACGATGGTCAGCCGGAATTTGCTGTCGGCAATAAAAGGGGAGGAGTGGCAATTTTCAGCGCAGCAATTCCTTCTTCCAATAAATTGACAGCAGCTATTAATAATTCCAATGTCAAAATTTGGCCAAATCCGGCAAAAGAACAAATTACAATCGAATTTGAAACAAATATTGAAGAAGATATAGAATTCAGACTAACAGATGCCTTGGGCAGAACGCTTTTAATTCATCAGATTGATTCCGGCAATACTTTGTATA
>CAINVS010000200.1 GCA_903854205.1 uncultured Bacteroidota bacterium
GAGGCTTTCTTTTCTCGTCAGCAACTGACGAGACAAAAAATCAAGTCGCAGCTTACGATAAAATTGGGCGTCGCTGTCGATACTCCTTACATTATTTTTCCACTCATGCCCAATTTTTCTGACCTGCGACGCTTCAAAAGCGGTCTCCTGCGGAGTAGTTTATCTTGCCAATTACTTGGTATTTATGGAGTTATATTATTGTCAAAACTTATTAAAATGTGTACTTTGTAATTGTAAGTTAGACGGATTTGGGTTTAAAAATCATTCGTTAATTGATAATACAAATATTGGGCAGGGACACTCAAGAAATATTATTGATATTAGTGAATCATTAACATATAGCTGGGCAACTATTTGTTTTTCAATGGCATCTTATAGAAATGACCGATGAACCCGATCGGGCAAATTTATTTCAAACTGCTAAAACCAACCTGCTATAAGAAATTCACTCTTCTTTTTATTGATCTCCTTTATTCCTGCCGGACTTTTCGCCTGTGGCGGCTGTCAAACATTGAGTATGCGGGGAGCAGAAATAACCGAAATGGCGGCATTCGATTTTATACTTTCAGGGAAGGTATTAAAATTGGAAACTTTTAAACGGCCGGAATATGAAGCAAAAGCAAAAGAAGCAATGCAACATACCTTCGGCTATGGTTCTCAGAAAACAGAAATTCCTGATTTTGAAACAAAACTGACTCTGAAACTGACAAAATCCTATAAAGGAAAATTTGCCGGAGAAGAACTGACCGTTTGGGTTAAACCGAGTTTTACATCTGAATACTGCAATTATTTCCATTTCAAAAAGGATATGGAATATGTCTTTTTTCTGGACAAAAACATGATGACGGATTATCATTCACTGGTTTATTTGAAAGATTTCAAAAAATACAGCAAAGAGGAATTGGGCCGGACTTCAAAAGAATATGCAGAAATTATATACAACTCAGCCATGAAATCGCTTGAGATGATTGCAAATTCTAAATCAGCTGATTCCCAAAAATTTTATAATAGTGACAATGTTTTGTATGCAGAAGGTGCTCTGATTGAAGGTAAAATGGAAGGGAATTGGACCACTTACTATGCAACAGCCATAGGAAGTTCTTTGAAAAAAAATGAGTCGGGAACCTACAAAAATGGCCTAAAAATAGGTGAGTGGTTCGCTTACAATTATACAGACGGTTCTGTAGAATCACGCACGAGCTATGAAAATACCGAAAAAGACGGTTGGGTAAAAACTTACCACAAGGATAATTTATATTCAAACATCTCTTTCAAGGATGGAAAATTACATGGCAAATCCATTTATTATCACTGGAAGAGCACTGAAATCTGTTATATTTACAATTATGAAAACGGCCTGTTGGAAGGGGAATCGACGGCTTTCGATATAAAAGGCACATTAATCGATAAAACAGTTTACTGCAAAGGTTTTGTAAAAGCTTAGGTACTTTAGGAATATTTTGTCTCTTGCTGTTTAAAGATCGTTAAAGTTTTCTAAAAGGGCTTTCAACATTGGGAAAAAAGCCTTATCATTATGCTGTGGAAACTATTAATGTAAAATACCGGGTTAAACATCCTTCAATTAGGAACAAAACAGGTGTTATTTCGTATTAATATTTCATCGGTTCAGGTTCTTTTGAACTGAAAATCTGATTTCATTTCGTTGCACGGTCCTGCGTTTCACGGAATTTCGTTTCTGACAATCATCTCTATGCAAAACAGCAATTATCATATCCTCATCGAGAAACTCGACGCCTTTATACGGAAATATTATGTCAACAACCTCATCAGAGGCGGATTGCAAAGTATTGCACTCATTAGTGTAATGTGGGTGGCATTTGTACTGTTGGAACATTATGTGTTTAATTCCTCTGTTTCTTCGGTTGGCTTCAGAAAGTCACTGTACTATTCCTTTATTCTGACTGCTATAACCGCAATAGGTGGATGGGTAGTGCTGCCGCTTGTACAGTATTTTCGTTTGGGTAAAATTATTTCACACGAAAAGGCCGCTCAGATTATCGGCGAACATTTTACAAATGTAAAAGACAAACTGCTTAATGTACTACAACTTAAAACCATGTCTGACAGCGAAAACAGCGCCCTACTGGTTGCCGCTGTCAATCAAAAAACAGAGGAACTGAAACCGGTCCCTTTCAAAAGTGCAATCGACCTTCGCGAGAACCGAAAATATCTGCGTTTTGCCATTCCGCCGCTTTTTGTTTTTATGGTATTGCTTTTTTCTTCAAATATTATTGAAAACAGTACCAACCGTATCTTGAACAGCAACAAAGAATATGAGCGCGAGGCACTTTTTGCCTTTACTGTTAAAAACAAAAACACTAAGGTTGTACAGTACGAAGATTTTACAATAGAAGTAGATGTAGAAGACAAAGGCGCTCTGCCCTCAGAAGTATTTATTGAGGTCGATAATTACAAATACAAATTGGAGCGCGTAAGCCCTACCAAATACAAATACACCTTCTACAAGATGCAGAAGGATGCGTCATTTAAACTCAGCGCCAACGGTTTTACTTCTAAAAAGTACGATATAGATGTGATGGAAAAACCAAACATTTTGGATTTGGCCATCAAACTGCAATACCCTGCCTACACCGGCCGCAAAAATGAAAATGTAAGCAATGTAGGCGATTTGGTTGTGCCAATGGGAACCAATATTGAATTCCTTTTTGATGCAGATAATACAGATGCGCTTTCCGTTCTTTTCCCGGGCGACGAAAAAGCCCTTCAGGCGCTCCGTGCAGATCGGAAGATGTTCACTGTGAAGAAAAAAGTTTTGCAGGATGGTGTTTATAAAATATTCATTTCCAACAGTATTTTACCGAATGCGGATTCAGTAACTTATACACTGACCGTCATTCCCGATCTTTACCCAAGTATCGATCTTCAGAAATTTCAGGACTCAACTGATGAACGCATTGTTTATTTAGCCGGTGAAGCATCAGACGACTATGGTGTGCGCAATGTTTCACTCAATTATGCTATTGAAAGAGAAGGGAAAATAGTGAAGCAGGAGACAATGCCAATGTCTATAAACGTGGGAAAACAGACCACCTATGAGCATACATTGAATATGCGCAGCTATGAATTGAAAGCAGGCGATAAATTCAGCTATTTCTTCCAGGTTTGGGATAATGACGGCGTACAGGGCAGTAAATCATCCAAAACACCTATGATGTACTATCAGATGCCAACAATGGATGAGGTAGAGAAAAAAGAACAGAACAATAATGAGCAGATCAAGTCCGACCTTGAAAATGCCATGAAAGAAATGGAAAAACTGCAACAGTCCTTGAAAAAAGCTAAAGAAGGTGTTTTGCAGAAAAATGAACTCAACTGGCAGGATCGCCGCGAAATTGAAAAGCTGCTTGAGCAGCAAAAAGCTGCTGAAGAGAAAATAAAAGAAGCTCAGGAAAACTTTAAAGAAAATCTCAAAAATCAGGAGGAATTTCAAAAAGTGGATGAGGAAATGCTTGAAAAACAAAAAATGCTGGAAGAACTTTTCGAACAGGTGATGTCCGACGAGATGAAAGAGCTTTTTGAGAAAATGGAGAAAATGCTTGAGAATCTCAATAAAGATGAGGTGCTTGAGCAGATGAAAGACATGGAAATGAATGACGAAAAGATGAAAGCCGAATTGGACCGCATGTTGGAACTCTTCAAGAAAATGGAGGTAGAGAAGGAGATGTTGGATGCCATGAAACAGCTCGATTCACTGGCTAAAAAACAGGAAGAATTAAGTAAAGAAACCGAGAAGAACGAGAATAACACAAACGCCGAAAAACAGAAAGAACTCGAGAAAAAGCAAGAGCAACTCAATAAAGAGTTTGAGAAAATTCAGGAAAAACTGGATAACGCCGAGAAGAAAAACGAAGAGCTGCAACAGCCTATGGAAATGGATCCGAAAGAAATGGAACAACAGGAAAAAGAAATTCAGGAAGAACAGCAGAATTCTCAGCAACAGTTGCAAAAAAAGCAGAATAAGTCGGCATCCAAATCACAAAAAAATGCTGCAGATAAGATGAAAAAGATGTCAAAGTCGATGCAGCAGATGATGCAGATGAACCAAATGGAACAGATGGAACAGGATGTAAAAGCCATACGTCAGCTGCTTGAAAATTTGGTGAATCTCTCTTTTGAACAGGAACAGCTGATTGACGATGTAAACCGTGCGGTTCCAAACACACCTATGTATGTTTCATTGGTGCGTGAACAGTTTAAACTGAAAGATGATTTCCGCCATATTGAAGACAGTCTCAATGTTTTGGCAAAAAGAGTGTTCCAATTACAGGGCTTTATTACCGAAAAGGTAGCCGATGTTAAAAAATCACTGAACAAAAGTATTGAGCATTTAGAAGCTCGAGAGAAACTCAATGCTACTGTTCATCAACAGTTTGCAATGACCTATGTCAATGACTTGGCCCTTATGCTTAGTGAATCAATGAACCAGATGCAACAACAGATGGCTCAACAGATGTCAGGTCAGCAAATGTGTGAAAAGCCAGGTGACGGTGAAGGTGGCGAGGGCAAGAAGCCCGGAAAACCCGGATCAAAACCCGGAATGGGCGGAATGAAACAACTGCAGGATCAGCTCAATAAACAAATTGAACAGATGCAACAGCAGATGAAGGGAGGGAAAAGTCCTTCCAGTAAAGAATTTGGCGAAATGGCGGCCAAGCAGGCTGCCATACGTAAGGCTATGCAGCAAATGAAACGCGAACGTCAGGAAAAAGGCAAGGGCGGCGGAAAAGAACTGCAGGATATGATTGACCAGATGGACAAAACAGAAACCGATTTGGTAAATAAGCGCCTGCCAAATGATCTGAACAAACGTCAGCAGGACATACTCACAAGGATGCTCGAGCATGAAAAAGCTGAGAAAGAACGGGAGTATGACAATGAACGCAAAGCTGAGCAACCTAAAAAAACCGAACCTAAAATACCGCCGGCTATGGAGGACTATCTTAAAAAGCGCAAAGGTCAGGTTGAGATGTTCAAAACTGTTTCGCCTTCACTCAAACCTTATTATAAGAATCTCGTTGAAGAGTATTTTAGAGCGCTCAAATAAATATATTAAATATAAATGGGAATCAAGGGTTGAAATATATTGAAAAAGTATTGATTTTATTTAAAAAAACTAAAAATTACGAGCCGAAGGCACCGTTTCAGAACGTCGGAAGCACCAGCATAAAGAATTGGCCCTTTGGAGTATAGTGCTAAGCCTGAAAATTCA
>CAINVS010000201.1 GCA_903854205.1 uncultured Bacteroidota bacterium
CTATACCAGCTGATAAAAGTTACTTAGGGTTGTTTTTTGTTAGTAATCTTGCTCCGGAAATTCTCCACCATCAACAGTTATTCATTGCCGCCGCCGCCGTTTCCGTTTGTAAATCTAATGCCTAACTCTATTGCCATTAAAAGGGCTTTTTGGTTCCTAAGACCTTGTTTTGCATTTACAATACCTTTGATCTCAGCCCAAGTACTTGTTTCGTGTAAAATACCCGTTTCACTATCTATATTACCTTTAAGTAAAGACTCTGTATCATCTCCTGCTTCTACAAGCGCAGCAATAATTTCATCCTTCTTTTCTATTAAGTATGCATTGATTTTTGCCTTAAGCTCTACACCTAGAACTTCGAGTTCTACTTGGATACATTCTTTAATAGCGGCAAAGTTTATTTCTATATTCTCATGAACAGCACCACCAACCCCGACTGTAAGTCCTAAATCCATATTGATTTTCAAAATACCGTTTTCAAAAGAAAAAGTTCCTCCAATCTCCGATCCTGCTCCAACTGAAGCATCAATTTTTTGACTTACTTTAATTAATGTCGTTCCTTTAAAAGCCACAGTAGCAGATCCTTCAAAGGAAACACCCGCAGTAGCACCCAACTTTACATTAGCTTTCATTGATATACCTTCCTGACCAATTCTAAATGTACCACTAACAGAAGCCTCGGCTATAGCATAAGCCTCGGCATATACTCCAACAGTCCCACCCAGATCCCCTATTTTAAATATTCTAACTTCTGCACTTGCTGTTGCTATCGCTGCTACTTTAGCATTAAAATCAAAATTAGCATTAATAAACTCGCCTTTTTCAATATTCATGAAATCAACACTGAAGTCTAAAGACGCCTTTGCAAAAGCTTGCAGTGAAGCATTAAAACTAGCATATTCACTTTCATACGCTGCTTTTAGTTCAAATGTAACTTCAGCAATTACGTTCAACTGTATCAATTGATGCAGGCCATCTTTAAGTTCAACAAGTTTAGCAGATGCTACTACCTCACCATTTAATTCAGCTTCAAATCCCCCTTTTTTTAAATTTTTATTATAATTTTGGACAATATTCAATAATTCAGTTATTTTTTCCGGACTAGCTACTTCTGCTACTGGTTCTTCTTCCTGCATATGTATTGCCACTGCTGCTGTAGGCTCGGCTGCTGCATGTTCCTGCGTATGTATGGCCACTGGTTGTTCTTCACCCTCACTCTCGATAAGACGTTCAAAATTATTTTTTGCTTTAAAGATTCTAGAAAGGATATCTAATGGATTAGGCATAATATTTATAATTAAGATTGTTAACAATAGGATTTAAGCCATTTCCTTTTCAAGAATAGCATATAATTCATCTATACGAGCAAAATCTGCTTGTATTTCTTTTATTTGCGTTTTGTCTGTAATTGTACTTGAGTCCGGCAACTGTTCTACTTTTTCTAAAAGCGCATTCAATTCATCATAAACCTTTTTTGCTGCAGGTGACAATTGGTCAGGGCTGCTAATACTATCATCCTCCTCCTTAGCGGAAGAGCTATCTTCAACAGCTCCAGCTACAGGTCCTTCAACAACCTTAAAAGCGGACTTGTATTTCACATTTAATGCTTTTTCGTGTTGAGATTTGAAAATGCCCGGATTTTTCATTATTTGTACAGTCAAAATACCATCTGAGTACAAGCAATTACCAGCTACATATTTTTTTTCTTTAATATGTTTTACCCATTTAGTCTCTGTACCTACATATATCAGAGGGCATACACCATCCGTAAATGAGAACTCAAGGTCAATGTAAAACTTTTGTGGTTTTCCTGATAAAAATAGCGCAGGAAATTCTTTTACTAGTTCGTCGCCGTATTTTTTAGCGGTGAAGGACATTTTTGATGGATCTGAAGGAATTGGCATTTGTAATGTTTTTAAAAATTAAAAAAAATATTTTTGAGGCTGTTAATAAAATCTATGTGATTACTAAACTAAAAGAGAAACAGTTTTCAATATTGATTATAAACTTTTAGATGCTTTCTGTTTATTAGCTCGATAATTGGAATAGCGCCTGAACAAAAATAAGAAATTATGACTGTAAAGATATGATTAAAATATTTTACGATGATGCTAACTTGATCTAATACGCTTTTAATCTAATTTTTCTTTTACATTTTCGGGGAGTAAAGCTTTAAATTTTACAAAGGCTCCTTTATTCGTATCTACATAGTAATTATTTAATTTATTCAAATTAGCTGAAATAGGATTCCAATTTCCAACTTTCATCGGTCCATGTTTTTTGACTTCAAAATTGCTCATCTCGGCAAATTTTTCTCGTCTCTCCTCTTTATCAGTAATAGATTCTAAACCAGTACTAGTTTTAGAAGTTCTTGTTGGTGCTTTAGGATAAATGTCGGCAATAATATCAGATAGTTCACCACCTCTTGCAATGCCCTTAGGCGTTTGACCATCTTCTTTTCTACTGTCTTTTGCTGTTCCCAACCAATCTGAAGACGCCCATCCAACTCCAAATTCTTCAATGCCCCATTTTGCAAAATAAGTAGCATCTTTTATGAAAGCAGGTGTTTTACCGGTTGCAGGTTCTTCTTGGTAGAATAGTCCATAAAAAGTGTCCCCAACATTACCAATATTCACCCAATCTATTGATGTTGTATGACCAGATTTCGATGCTCCTGCCGCATTAGCCAGCATTACTTTATTGCCACTAATATAGGAAGAACGCTCAGTTGACCCACCTGAACCAGAAAGAGCAGAAAGTGTCGCTGTAGATAATATCTCAGTAAAAGATGGTGGGGCAATTGCCGCTACTTTAAAAAACCCATCTCCTAAATCTTGTCCTAAGGTAATCATAACTTTATTGGTATAATGTCTAACATTCCAATACTGAAGTTCCTCATTTGTCCATTCTACACTTGGAACATCTTGGATATTAGTTGCATCATTCCAATTTTTGCTTTGCTTAGTTCTTATTTCTTCTAAAAATACTTCTGCGAACACGGGTTCTTTTGTCGCTGCAAATAATCCACCGGGATAATTTCTAAATTCTTTCTTTAAATTTGAAATAATGACTTCTTGGCTAAGTTCATCTACTGATTGGCTTAGTGCTTTTTTGACACAAACTTCAATAGTAGGCTGCTCCACTAATCCTGATTTTATATTATTTGATATACCTGCATTGCTTTCATCTTCCTGCATTAACAGACCTTCTGCTTCTTTTAATAAAAGATCAGATTCCTCTGTATCTCCTAAATCATCATAATAATTAATTTCTTCTATTAGAAAATTGAAGAGTTCGTTATCAATATTTCTTTTATTGCTCAATAGTTCCCTTAGCTCTTTGGCTTTAGTTGCTTCGGAGCTATTGTCCTCAAAACCAGGAACTTTAGCATTGCTCTTGCTTTTATTATCAGAATTTACAGCGGTTAAACCTGACTGATTATCATTTGATTGAATTTTTTCAGGAGGCATTTTTAAAGAAAATTTATAATGTTTATATGAATCGAAATAAATGACTAAATGCATTCAACATTCCGTTCAAAGATAGGGTTTACCTCGGTGATAAAAAATACTACTTTAGTTGTATTTTTTAAGTGAAAAATTATTGCACGATATCGCAAAACTAGCCTTTAAACATCAAGTACTTCTTAAAAAAACAGCCCTTTTATTCGCAACAGCGCTAAATCTTTCGGTTCAAAACTTTAGACTTTAAGCAATTAAATATATACCTTTGCCGCGCAACCAATAATTTTACAATCAATCAGTATAGCTATGAAATTTTTTATTGATACAGCCAATCTCGATCAAATAAGAGAAGCCAATGACCTTGGCATTCTCGATGGTGTAACCACCAATCCTTCGCTAATGGCAAAAGAAGGAATCAGCGGTTACAATGCAGTCATGCAACATTATATCGACATTTGCAATATTGTAGATGGCGATGTAAGTGCCGAAGTAATTTCGACCGATTATGATGGAATGATTAAAGAAGGTGAGGCACTCGCTGCACTGCATCCCAATATTGTGGTTAAAATTCCAATGATTAAAGATGGCATAAAAGCCATCAGATATTTTTCTGACAAAGGCATCAAAACAAATTGTACTCTTGTTTTTTCGGCAGGCCAGGCAATTTTGGCTGCCAAAGCCGGTGCAACCTACCTCTCCCCTTTTGTAGGTCGCGTTGATGACATTTCCTGGGACGGCATTGATCTTATCGCTCAGATTGTTAATATTTATCAGAATTACGATGTAGAAACTCAGGTATTGGCAGCTTCTATCCGCAATCCTTTACATATAGTACAGTGTGCTGAAGTTGGCGCAGATGTAGTTACTTGCCCACTGAGTGCTATTCTCGGTTTGCTCAAACATCCTTTGACTGATATCGGATTACAGCAGTTTTTGGCCGATCACGCCAAAGCTAGTAAATAAATCACTGGGGAAGCAATACAACTTATAAGGTCCTTTATCTATCTGATTAAGGACTTTTTATTATGGTTATTTTTTTATGGACTCTACTTTAATTGATTTTCCAAGCTCATCTTTCTGCAGCTTTTCCAGAACTTTCTCGTAAATCTTGGACAGTTCCTCCGGATTTTGCATGTACGCATTCATACTTTGATCAAATGCTTCTGCTTTTACATCATAAATTCTAAAAATTGTTTCATAGTAAACAGCAGTAATACTGTCTCTATCAGGCTGACTCATTGCTGTAAATCCTGCCACCTTTGCTTCTGCCAAGTGAATATCAGCTAATACTGAAATCATTTTTTCCTTAGGTATTTCAGCTGAAGGATAATTCAAATTCCGATAACAGGACGTTAATAGTGCTAAAAGCAGTGTAATTTTTAAATAATTAATGAAATTCAGCATTTACAGGTGCGATCTTTGTAACTATTGAAAAAACTAGGATTATACATTTGTAATCTAATTCACTAACGCAAATTTAAGATAAATGTACAAGATAATCGCAGCCTTTTGCTTATTAGTTTATCCGACTGCTTTGCTCTTTTCACAGGAAAAAAAGTTAAGCGCAGATGAAAACAATGCATTACTGCATGTCACCGTCACAGACATGGAAGATAAAATCCGAAAACAGGATATTATTGTTTTTGAGGGCACAAAAAGCGGCATACAATTTCAGGGTGTCAGCGGTGCTGACGGCAAATTTGATATAATGCTTCCTGAAGGTGATGTTTATCTAATAAAAATAATCGGAATAGGCAAAGAAGAAGATTACAGTTCTCTGGAAATCGGCAACGAGGAGGGTGTATATGAAGCGGATATTACTGTTGGCTACGAACCTGCGAAGAGCTTCACTTTGGAAAATGTAAATTTCGATATAAACAAAGCTAGCCTCAGACCGGATTCCTACAAAGCTTTAGATAATCTGGTAAAAGTCCTCAAAATAAAATCTGATCTCAAAGTTGAGATTGCAGGGCATACAGACAGCGAAGGAGATGACGTTTCAAATATGAAACTTTCGCAGGCAAGAGCAGAAACAGTTGTAAAATATCTTGTTTCCAAAGGAGTAAAAGCTACTCAGCTGATCGCTCAAGGTTATGGCGAAACAGAACCGATTGAGGATAATGAAACAGAAAAAGGCAGACAGCTGAACAGAAGAACAGAAGCGAGAATACTGGAATAGATTGTTAGATTCACTTCCCGTAACTCGGCATAGCCGCGGTCATCGGATATAAGAAAAAATTAGCAATTATTCTTGACCCAATATATTTTAAACACAGTTCCTTCATTAGCGTTCGTGATCGACACAAACACCGAAGAGCTACGCGAAGCGAACAGAATTTCAAATAACTGATTTGGATTTAACAACAAAGCCTCCTGATGGAGGCTTTGCTGTTTACAGATTATTTTCTTATTTAGTTACTGATAGTTTCGCTTTCATATCTCCATCAATTCTAATCAGATAGATACCTGAATTCCAATCATCTGCTTTCAGATTAACTAACATTTCATTTGTTTCAACAGAATAAATCAAATGCCCGTAAAGATCAAAAATTTCAATTCTGTGAGCTGTAATTGCTATTTTTTCAAATTGAATATTAATATCGGATCCTGTTGGATTTGGATATACACTTACATTTTCTTTTGTTTCGTTTATCGATTCAACAGTCAAAATTGTTGAGCAGAAAACAGTGTCGGGATTCAATTCAATATAACCCATAGGCTCCAATGTTTTACCTATAAATGCAGGATAATTTGTTGGGTAACGGGTGAAACGAAATTGCTGATTTGCGCTTGCTGCAATAGTAGAATCGTATTGCGCTACAGGCAGGCCGTTCTTCATTGGATTTTTATACTCCCACAATATTTGACCTGAATTGGTAATTTCGAATGCCCTTCCTTCACGACCTTCATTAATCAATCTGTTACCATTTGGCAGGAGTTGAATAGCTCCAAGGCCTGTGGAATACATATCTTGAGGTGGATTGGCCATATAAGTCCAATCGAAAGTGTTTGGTCCCCAAACTCCTGTAGAATCTTTTGGATATTCCCACTCATAAGTGTCAAAGGTTGGTGAGAAAGTATGTACAGCAGAGTAGTTTGGCCCTAATTTGTTGTTAAAAACCACTACTTTCCCATACTCCGGATTTGTGGTGGAGAAGTTAATTTCTGCCCAATGTGCATCGTGTTGATAAAATAGTTTAGTAGTTCCCGGAGCCCGGTAGGCCGATGGGTTTCCAAATCTGTAAATCAAATCGCCACCAACGCCTACTAGTCCACCTGTATGACCTGCTGCCTCAGAAGTTGTGGTACTGTGGTCTATAATCCATATCTCATTAAAACAAGGAACACTCAGCATTATCTGATCAAAAGTTGCATTATAGTCTAAAGAATTGGCATGTTGCCAATCGGCTGTACTATCATACAATGTATAATTTAAGTCAATTAGCTCCGGATGATTTTGCACTGTACCATAATTTGCCTTGGTACTATCGAAATCCTGAACCATATGATCCCAAACCCGCCATTCCCAAACAATTTGAGTAGTTCCATTCGTAAGATTTGGCTGAAGTTCAACGATTTTTTCGGGCCAGAGGCCATTTCCTAATGCCCCCGAACCAGTAAGTTTAGCCGGATTTCTACCATTTGCAATAGCATCTGCATCATTTCTATATTCCCAAACAATAACCATTACATTTCCATTAGGCATTACTTCAATGTCATGATGCATGCGTTGTGTTGAATCATTGATGGTATAGCTCCACAATAGATTATTGTCCCAATCGCGGATTTCAACTTTTTCACCGCCGCCGCCTGCATGGATAAAACTGTTGGAAAGTGCATTTCTGCCCTTGGTAACATATAAATTTCCATTTTCACGAAGCCAAATACCATTTCCGGGTTTATAAATGCTATCGCGCCACACATGAACTATCTCACCACAATTGTTCAACAAATAAGCATTGCCTTGATTATGAGGGTAATGTAGATTATATCCGTCAAAAGCATCTGCCGGGTTATACTGAACTAAACCGACTGTATGTTGTTGGGCTTGAATACTAAGTACAAAAATAAACATTAGGAAAAGCGTGGAAAATAGTTTTTTCATACTGTAAAATTTGATTTAAATAAAACGAATGGTTTAAATTAGTCAACAATAGGAATCAATTGCGGATCAATAACAACACCTTCCACATTGTCTTTAATCAAATTCTGTATTTTATCAACTGCGTTGATAACACTTGCATAACCATCAACATCGAATACGTTAGTAGCTGAGCGCGGGATAAGGTCATTTATTTTTGGCCCTGTTACTCCGATAGTCTTAATTGTGTACTGAACTGTGGCCTTACCTAACTGTGCATTGGCAGCCAATTGGGGAAGATTGTTTACATCCAAACCTTTAAATGATTTTTTGATGTGCAAAAAAAGTCTTACACCAACACCATAGCGGGCTTTTTCTTCACAATTCATATCTTTGTACTGCATAAAGTCAACAATAACAACAGCCTCCTTTTTGCCAATTTTGAGTCCGGCCATTCCACCGAAAACTGCAAGACTTGCTGAATTATCAGCATTCATCTGATAGAATATTTTCTGCATTCCGCTTGAAAGATCACGGACTGTTTCAGGTTTTTGACATTTTTTAACTTCAGGAAGTTTATATTTTTTGCCGTCAATTTTAACTTCGCCATTGGCATCATTAGTTACAATGCCATTTTCACCGTTATTTTCACTGCTGCCCGAATCACAGGCAGTTAATAGGAATAAAAGTATTGGCAAAAGCAAGAATATGTTTTTCATAAATAAAGAATAGAAAATAATTTGTGATAAAATCATTTTTAAAAAGCATGACGAAGTTACAAAAATCCTGCAATTCAGCCAATTAATACTCATTATTAAAAAAACATAAGTAATCGAACAAAATTATTAGTAATGCCTACTAAGTGTTGAAATTTCAAATTCTGGTCGCAGAAGACTGCCGCGGGCTCTTTAATACTTTTGGCTCAGTATAATTTTATTTATTAAAAACATTGGTCCCATTTCCGCTCGTAACTGTAAGCTGTTGTCCACTGCACGAAAAAGTAAAAGACTCATTACTAGGGCTTTGTGGTCTTGTATCGGGATAACCCGTACATGTAACATAAGGCTGAACAGCGTCATAAGTTACGTTACAAGTGCCTCCAGAAATTGAATAACTAAA
The DNA here is from genome assembly GCA_903854205.1 of uncultured Bacteroidota bacterium. GTDB lineage: Bacteria > Bacteroidota > Bacteroidia > Chitinophagales > Saprospiraceae > Saprospira. The sequence goes on from CAINVS010000201.1 coordinate 8,665, forward strand.
ATTAAATGTAATAGGTGTACAAATACCATTACAATCTTTGTTTGAAAAAGAGCCCGTTCCGTTAGAGTTAAATTTCCAAACCACACCCCTTGAATCACCGCAGGCAGGACTATACCATGTGCCATTTATACAGGATGAACCAGACCCTGAATTATCTGCAGCTCCATTTCCAGTACCGCTTGGGAATGGACCAGGAAAGTTAACTTGATCCTTCCAGTAACCTTTTGGACCAGGATATGCAGATCCCTCATCGCTATAAAATGTAAAATCAAGGTTATCTAAGTAATGATAATTTTTTGATTTAGTGTAGCCTAAATCTTTTGCGCTTTTATCAGGCCAATAATACACAAAAGCTCTATAATCTTTACTTCCTCTTGTATAATTGAAAAAATATTTTGATTCGTCTGTAACCTCTGGTCTAGCCCCCTATTAATCAGACAATCTTACAGATGATTTTTAATTGTTTATAAAATGTTTTAATTTTGCAGTGGTTATTTAATTCTCGTACTGAAGTGTTGGACCCAGGACAGA
>CAINVS010000202.1 GCA_903854205.1 uncultured Bacteroidota bacterium
ATGATATAATTGCCTTGGAGCCTATGGGTGGGCAGGGCTACAAAGAGCACCAAGACTATTGTACCACAAGGTGCCGGGATGTCAAGTGGCATTACGATGTGTATTCCTGGTGTAGTAGCAGCGAGATCTACGGTGGGAAGGGCGGTTAATCGTGCTACGATTGGTTTACAGGCGTTCTAGCGGTTCAGACGGCTACCGAGCCCCCGAACGCCCTCAAGGGCTCTAATAGCCTTCTAGGCGGTTGAAAGGAATACAATATAATTTCTTTGAATGGGTTGACAGGTTTACACCTGCTGGTACAATACGTGCATGGACAGCACCACCAACAACGAAGAAACCCCCCGCCCCGCGATGATCATCAATCTGGCCAAGCGCCAGTCAGAAGAGGAGCCCGAACTCTGCGAGGAGCCCGGTGACGAGGGCGCGTGGGACGACGGTGACGACTACTGGGAGCGCGTTCGTGAGTGTGACGCGGACGCATTCGCGGATTCAATAGACCGCGACTAACCGACTGGCTAGCCAGTGCAGGATGGGGGAAACCCTAGCCGAGTGGCTATAATCTGCACTGCCTACCGGACACAACCCCCGCAAGGGGGTTGTTGTAATTTAATTGAAATTAATAATTTAAATTTCTTTGTTAAGATTGGGGACTTGACACGCTGGTATTGTCTGGTACAATGCCCTTGGTGGGCAGGTGGGGGGGGTACCCCCCTAGGGGGGGTTGCCGGTGTCCAAACAGTGATTTGGGTCCCATATTGGGAAACGGAGCCTCGGGCGGCTAGCTCCCCCACCCTCTAAATTTTCTCTAAAATTCTCTAATATTCTCTATCCCCTTTAAGAGACCCCCCGGCCCCCATACCCCCCTTCTTCAAAAACACCATATGGCATAAAAAAAATTTGGGCCCCCGAAGGAGCCCAAAAGTTTATCTAAAAAATTAATGTTTTTAAATCTTTGATTTTCCAGTAAATCTAACCTTTGAAGGTGATCCTGCTCTTTTTACTAATTCTTCTGCTTCGTTTTCTATACCTTGTTCCATTGGTTTTTGCATAGCAGAAAGAGGATCTAAGGCTACTTGTGCTGCACCCAATGATTTGTCTGCTACATCAACTGCCCAATCAGGCATTCTTGAAAAAGCTGCTCTGGAACCTTTTTCGACAGCATCAAATACTCCTGCTTTCTCTGCAGCTGGTTTGACCATGTATTTTCCTACCAAACCTCCAACAATTCCTGCTCCAAGTCCCTTGGCTGCGTTGGAAACTGTTCCAACCTTTGGTGATGGTATTTTTGTTGAAGTTGACTGTGGCTTAATATTAAGGCCATGTCTTGCTCCAGCCGCTACCATGTCAGCTTCGACTTCAGCTATCTTGGATGCCGGAGCTCCTTGAGATTGTAAATGTTTTATAAGTTTTTGATAGTCTGGATATGCCATTTCAGATGCAGTGACTTCAGACTCTGACAATAATTTTTTTAAATGATCTACTCGTTCTTGAAGTTGTTCAGATAAATTCTTGTAATAATTTGTTAGATAATGCATAATATTATTTATCTTTTTCTTAAAAATTATGTTATTAAATATTTTTTGCAACTCTTGACAATTTATTTTTAATTTCACTAAAATCAATTTCATCACGATTGCGTGGATCTGATAATTTTCTATCTCTTAAAAGATTTAAATCAATATTGAAGGCAGGGCGAGGTTCTTTATTGACAGAACTGACTAAATCTTTTCTTGGTTCTGGCATTATGTCAATTGCATCTGGATTTCCATATCTTTGAATGTATGGAGTTCTTTCTTTTAGTTTTGGATTGTAAAATGAATCAGGCACATTGATATTGTCTGTATCTGGGAATTTTTTGTCAACATTGAGTCTATCATACTCAGAACGTTTACGAAATTCACGTGTTACGTCGTCAATATTAACTTTATGATCTTTGTAATCTGGTTCTAATCTTCCGCCACGTGGGATTTCTGGTTTTTGGTCGGGATGCAACCAAGGCTTTGGTGCCCACTCGGTTCCGTCTGATCCCGGTGCATGAGGATTGAAATAATCTTTAGGTGCTGCTGGATTAAAATGTGAATTTTTGTATCGATTGGGCTTTATGTATGCGCTGTCAAATCGTCCTTCGTTTAATTGCGATTGAAGGCCATTAAGTTTTTCTTCTAATTGGCTGCAGAGATTTTTGTAATAAGTTGTTAGATAATCCATAAAATTATTTATAAAACCGAAAAAAATGGAAGCCGGGTGAGGGCTCCCAAATTTATTCATTGTTGTTAAATTCAATACTGGTTGTAATCTTTACCGGTTCTCAGTTTAAATGAAGCCATTTCCGATGGGCTTGCATATGGCTTGATGTTATTTGTAATTACTTCACGACGATGTAGAAGATACGAATCGGTATCATTTACCTTTCCGTCATTGTTTACATCATCGTCTTCTTGACCTACTGCGTCAAGTTTTCCTTTTAATTTTTCATAATTCTTTTGGTGACTCTTTATACGAGCCTCTTCTTCGTGTGCCTTGCCAGCTGCCTTTTGGCTCATAGAAGTTTTATAAGACTTACTTGATTTATCATATGCTCCTTGAGCAATGTCTTCTCTATGTCCTTGGCGCAACATTTCTTTTTCAATTTTTTCTTGATTATTGGATCGCAAAGCCTGTTTAAGACCTGCTTCTAAAATGCTTACTTTATATTCAAGTTGTTCACATAAATTTTTGTAATAGTTGGTAAGATAATTCATGTAGATATTTATCTTAAATTTTTGTTGTTGAACATTACCTTCTTAGTAACTGGATCCGTGTGTCTCAAAGCATGGCAATTTGGGCACACAAATACACCCTTACTCAATTCATTATTAACTTTTTGATATGAATTGCATTTATTCATGTTCAGGTGTTTTTCTTCTTTATGGTGAAATACCAATGCATTTGGGTTTTCATTCCATCCACAATCAACGCATCCACTTTTTTCTTTTAAATCATATATGTACTTTGTTACACCTTCATAGTGTTTTTGTACACGTTTTGCTTTATTTGATTTGCATACACTGCATCTGCATCCTTTTTCATAATTTGTTGCAGTTGTCGTGTTGCATACGGCTATAGATGTATCTATTGTCATATAGGTTTTGTTTATTTATAAACAGGTTAGCACCATATAGGAAAAAGATAAATATTATTATACAAGAATTAATGGATTAAAAACATGTGGAACCAACCAAAAAAATCTGGTCAATCTTTAGAAGACGCAATTCGTAATGTACAACAACGTTACAAGAATCGTCCAAGTCCTTTGGTTAACGTACAAGAAAATGTACATTACATCCCAACCCATGTTCCAGAACACATGGCCGTGTCAAAAGACTTTAGAGATAATTTGTTAGGGTCTTTTAGACCACCTAATGATACTTTTAGGTAACTTAAGGTTACTTAATATTACTTAAGATATTCTTTTGTAGTTTTCTTTATAGTTTCTTTATAGGAACTTATAAGTTTCTGTAAGTATATTCCAGATTCTGTAGGAGTCAAATAAATAATAATATGATCACAGAGTACACAAAATTCAATGAGACTTATTTTACAGTAAACATTGAACCTAAGACACCTGTAAATATTAAAGATCTGTTTGATAAAATTTTAAAAAAACAAAAAGAACCTTTTGCAAAAATTTTTGTAATCATGGTGCCAATGTTGTTTCCAGCAATATTGAAATATTTTAATGACAAAAACTTAAATATTAAAGATATAGCAACTGACAAAAAACATATTGTAATGGAACTGTAATGCCAGATATTCCAAACAATTTAAATTTTGACCAGCAGATGTTGAATCCCAATAATATGGGAGTCAGCAAAATTATTGCACCATATCGTGGGTCTTCAATAAAAGAACAAGTTCATAAAAGTTTAGAAAAGAATGATGCTGAGTATTATAAATTCATAGTCAAAAACTATGGTTCATATGAAAACTTTTTATCTGAAAAACATATCAACGAAGAAGCTTCGGTATTTGATCCAGACAGCGATTATATAATTGATACCACGATAATCACAAAAGACAGTGAACTGAAAACAGACCATGTATCTTCGGATGAATTATTGACAGAAATGCTTTCCGGTGTATGCAGCGTATTCTTTATTAAACGTACTAATGGTGCTTCCAGAAAACTAACTTGCACTTTGCAAAGCAAATATATCCCAAGCACCCAAAAAGGTGTAAGACAAAACTTTTTTAGTCCTATGGCCGGAGATCGAATCGGTGTATGGGATTTAAATGAACAGGCGTGGAAATCATTTTACATGTCAACCGTAATAAAATTTGTTCGAGATGACACTACTGATCTTGAATAAATAGAATTGATGACAAATGATTCCAAAAAGTTTGATCATTTACATGCAATCCTTTTCAGAGAAGCGAAGATTATTATTTCAAAATATGAAGCGTATCTACAGGATAAGATTACGTCTAAAGAATTAGCACAAAAAATGTTAAGTCTTAAAGACGTAATCAATAAAATAGAAGACGCAAAATAATTATTGACGTTTGATCTGTGTGTGTTATTATTTGTAATAATGATTGTCAATTACGAACCAAAACTAGATTATTCTGACGTACTTATTGTTCCAAAAACAAGTGAAGTAAAGTCCCGCAAAGATGTATCATTGACTGTTGAAACTGCATTCAAGTGTGGTTCAAAATGGTCTGGTGTTCCTATAATGACAGCAAACATGTCAACTGTAAGTACGCATGAAATGGCATTGGCTCTTTCGGAATACGAAATGGTAACATGTTTGCGAAAAGGTGGTGAGTACTACGTTACCTTTGCCACCGCATATCCAGAAAAAGAAAAATATGTTTCATTGACTCTTGGGTTGGATGCCGATAGCAAATTGTTTGTAGATACGGCAACGATCAAAGATCCAACGTTTGTTTGTGTAGATGTAGCAAATGGCTACATGATTGAGTTTCATAATTTTATTAAGAAAGTAAGAGACAAATGGCCGACATCAATACTAATTGCTGGGAATGTTGTGACCCAAGAGGGGGTCGAGGAATTGTCAAAAGCTGGAGCAGATCTCGTAAAAGTGGGGATAGGCTCGGGGTCGATGTGCCTGACACGCAGAGTAGCGGGCGTGGGGTATCCCCAACTCTCGGCGGTCATAGAGTGTGCGGAAACAGCCGCAGCGTTAGGTATTGGGATCGTATCTGATGGCGGAATTGTACATCCCGGCGATTTTGCTAAGTCTTTTGTGGCTGGGTCTGCATTTGTTATGGCTGGAGGTGTGTTTGCAGGACATGACGAGTGTGGTGGAGAAATTCGTCACTCCAATAATAACGCATCACTCACTATGCTTCATTATGGTATGTCCAGTAAAACCGCGAATGAAAGGTACAACGGGGGACTTAAGGATTACCGTGCTTCCGAGGGGCGCACTGTGGAAGTACCTTATCGTGGATCTGTACATCATACCGTTCAAGAAATTCTTGGTGGATTGCGTTCTGCATGTTCATATGTTGGCGCTTTTAACTTGCCTGATCTGTATTCCCGTGGTACCATGGTTAAAGTCAATCGCACCATAAACACCATTTTTGAGAATCACGAAATATGAACATTTTTGTTTTGGATACTGATGCCGCCACTTCTGCTCGCATGATGTGTGACAAGCATGTTGTAAAAATGATTCTTGAGTCTTGTCAGTTGCTTTCAACTGCTCATCATGTTTTGGATGGTGATCCTTTGGAAGTTAATACTGGCAAGCGCAGATACACTACTCATATCTGCACAAAGAAAAATATTTGCAAGGCAGCAATGATCAATCATCCATGCAATATTTGGGCACGTACAAGTGAAGAAAATTATTTTTGGCTTTGGAAGCATGCATATGCATTGTGCAAGGAATACACTCGCCGCTACGGCAAGATCCATTCAATGGAATCTATGCTATTGAATGAATTGTATGATTATCCTGTTAACTTGCCAAAGGGTAAATTGACCGACTTTGTTCAGGCAATGCCCGACCAGTATAAGAATGAAAATGCTGTAGTTGCTTACAGAGAATATTACCTCAATGAAAAAGCCCGATTTGCAAAATGGGCTTATTCAGAAACTCCTGACTGGTTTATACTAAAAGATTCTTCACTACAAGAACTTATTGCTTTTTAACTTTTTTTGTTGTTGTACTTACAGGTGCAGTTGAAACTGGTTTTGTTTCAGAATTTTTAGTTGGTGTAGTACTAGGAGTACACACACCATTTTTGCATTCTAAAAATCCAGTTTTAAACTTTGTAACATTTGTAGCCCAATTTTTATTTAAATTAGTTGGATCATTTGCAACTCCTTGTGGTGCCCATCTTGATCCCATAAATGTTTCAAATGATTGTGATTTATCTGTAGCATCATATCTTTTTCTATTTGCTAATATAGAAGACGCAGCC
>CAINVS010000203.1 GCA_903854205.1 uncultured Bacteroidota bacterium
GTACTTGGTACTTGGTACTTAGTACTTGGTACTTGGTACTTAGTACTTGGTACTTGGTACTTAGTACTTGGTACGATTTTCATAGTGTTAGGTTATCTTTGAATTGACGGACAGATTTTTTTTCATTTACATCAATATAATGTTTTTACAAAACACAAATTAGTTCAGGAACAGCTCCAGAGGAGCGATATTTTTGTAGCAGCGAAAGCTGCGAAGGAAAAGAACCCCGTAGGGGTGACATTTTTTTTAACCATTTTATCGTACAAATTCATTTAAATGCTGCTCCTAAGGAGCTCTATTCATTTTTTCGCCTGCGGCTACAAAAATGTCGCCCCGATGGGGCTGATCCTATGGATTTAGCCTTCGTTAAATATTAAGCAGCATTTGTATAACTACCTCTACTCAGTAAAATATTCAAATCTAAAATTATGTTAAAAAAATATAGAGCCAAGGCTATCATTCTGGGACTGTTTTTAATGGCGGGAGTTTGGATGGCTACAGACGGCAACCGCTATCTGAAGCTGGCTCAAAGTATGGAGATATTTGCGGAAGCTTTTAAAATCGCAAATCACGATTATGTGGACCCTACAGATCCAAATCTGCTCATGCGTATCTCTATAGATTCCATGCTGGGAAGTATTGACCCATATACCAATTACTTTTCTGAATCTCAGATGGAAAGGGCCCGTATAAATTACAAAGGATTTTGGGATGGAGTGGGTTTTGAAATTCAGGAACACAATGGCAAAATTATTATCACAGATATTTTCGAAGAATCTGCAGCAAGCGCCGCAGGTGTTTTTATCGGAGATGAATTAATTTCAGTGGAAGGCTCAAAAGTAAAAGGTAAAGCTGTAGAGGATATTGAACAATCGCTACATGGCAAAGAAGGTACTCAAGTGTCTGTAAAGCTGAAAAGTCAGGATGAAAAATCAGAGAAAGAATTAAAACTTACTAGGGGGAAAATTGAGCGCAAAAATGTGCCTTTCTATTCGATGCTCGATGAGAATACTGCTTATATCGTATTGACAACATTTACTGAACGCGCCGGAGAAAATGTTGCTGAAGCATTGAAAGAATTACAAAAGGAACACAAACCTAAACAGGTTATTCTGGATTTGCGTGATAATGGTGGCGGTCTACTGATAGAGGCCGTTAACCTTTGCAATGTATTTATTGACAAAGGAGAATCTATTGTATACACAAAAAACAAAGTTGCTGATTGGGATCGCCCCTTCCCTACTTTAAATTCTGCAATTGACACTAAAATACCCCTGATAGTGCTTATCAATGAACGTTCCGCTTCAGCTTCAGAAATTGTTGCCGGAGCTATTCAGGATTTGGATCGTGGACTGCTCGTTGGCCGAAAGTCTTTCGGTAAGGGGTTGGTGCAGAATATCTATGATATCGGTTACAATTCAAAAGTAAAATTGACTACTGCACGCTATTATATACCAAGTGGCCGCTGTATACAGGCATTGGAATATAAAGACGGAAAAGGTGTTATGATAAGCGATACTGCTCAAAATTTCTTTTATACCAGAAATGGCCGAAAAGTAAATGATGGCGGTGGTTTGGGCCCCGATCATTATGTAGTGCTTAATAATAATTCTGCTGTTCTTAAGAGCTTAATAAACAACAAAACTATATTTGAATTTGCTAACAGTTACAGATTGAAATACGATACACTTGTTGCTGCTGAAAAATTCAGCCTCAGCGAGGCAGAATACAACGATTTTTTAAAGTTTTTGGAAAAAGGAAAGTATAAATATCCAACAGAAGCGGAAACTGAATTAGATTCTATCATTTCAAGAGCCAAACAGGAAGGAAATTATGAGCTGCTTAAAGCATCATTGGATAAGATTGCGGCAAATATACAGGATGCCAAAAAGACGGATCTTACCAAAAACAAACAACTTATAAAAGAAGCCATCGAAGAAGAAATAGTTTCAAGATACTATTTTGAAAAAGGTAAAATTCAACTTAGATTAAAAAGGGATAAGGATGTACAGGAGGCGTTAAAACTCTTTACCGATCCTGATAAATTCAAGAAAATGTTGGATATACAAAAATAATTACATTCGGAATAAAGTAACTTACTTATTATATGTTCAGAAAAAAGAAATTGATCTTTGCTGCGCTGCTTCTTGCAGGAGGTCTTGGCTTGGCCACTACCCTCACCGATGATTTTGAAATAGCCAAAAATCTGGAAATATTTTCTAATATTTTCAGGGATGTCAATGTCAACTATGTAGATGAGATTGATCCTGAAAAAATGATGGAAAGCGGCCTCAATGCTATGCTTCAAAATATGGATCCATACACGGTTTATATACCTGCCAACGAGGTAGATCAATTCCAATCTACGATTTCCGGACATTATGCCGGTATGGGCGCCGCAGTCATTAGGGTAGACAGTTATGCAGTTATTTCAGAGGTTTATGAGAATGCCCCTGCCTTCAAAGCCGGTCTAAGAGCCGGAGATAAGCTGATCTCAGCAGATGGTAAGTCCTTAAAATCGTTATCGGTGCAGGATGTCAGTTCCATGCTTAGAGGCAGTCCGGGTTCTAAGGTTAAGGTTGAATATCAGCGACAAGGAAAGGGCAATAATTTTGTTGAAATAACCCGTGAAGAGGTTTTTGTTAACAATACACCTTTTTATGATATCCTTCCGGGCGATGTAGCCTATATTGCACTGACTACTTTTTCAGAAAATGCCGGTAAAAATGTTTATAAGGCTTTGTTGGAAATGAAGCGACAAAAAAATCTGAAGGCCTTGATCCTCGATTTGAGAGGAAATACCGGCGGATTGCTGAACGAAGCAGTAAATGTAACAAATGTTTTTGTAGCTAAAGGTGTTCAGGTTGTATCTATCAAAGGCAAAGACAAAGAAAAACAGCAGATTTATCGAACACTAAACCAACCTGCCGATGCAGAATTGCCTTTGGTAATTCTCATAGATGAGCAATCCGCATCCGCCTCAGAAATTGTTGCCGGTGCAATTCAGGATTTGGACCGAGGAGTAATTATCGGACAGAAATCTTTTGGAAAAGGCTTAGTTCAGACTACTAAAGATCTGCCTTTCGGAGCTAAATTAAAAATCACTACAGCACGTTATTACATACCCAGCGGACGTTGTATTCAGGCAACGCAATACAAGGATGGAAAACCGCTTATGATCGCCGATTCGCTTCGTGAAAAATTCAAAACACAAGCAGGTAGAATTGTACTAGACGGCGGAGGAATTCTACCGGATATTGCAACAGGTACTGATGAATTGAAAATTATAATCAATTCTTTAAACTCTAATCGTTTATTCTTTGAATTTGCAGTTGATTATATTCAAAATAACAAGGTTGCAGCGCCGGAAAGTTTTAAATTAGAAGAATCTATTTTTAAAGAATTTTTGAGTTTTTTGGATAGAAAAAACTTTAATCAGCTCACTTATACAGAATTATCAATAAGCAGTTTTGAGAAAAAAGCTAAAGCAGAGGGAATTTCTGAAACTGTTAATCCGATGTTGGAAGAAGTGAAATCTGTGATTAAAAAAGATAAAATTGAAAAAATGAGCAAGTTCAAAAAGGAAATTTTATTTGAATTGCAGCACGAAATTTCAGAACAGGTACATATGAAAAAGGGGTCTCTCAAAAATTCAGTCAATTTTGATCCCGAAGTACAAATTGCATTGGAAATGCTGAGAAATTCATCTGAATACAATAGTATATTAAAAAAATAAAAAACTTGATAAAATAATCAATGTGATAATGTGGTAATTATCACATTACCACATCATCACATCAAAAATAATGAGATTCAGCCTTTTCTATATATTTTCGTTTTTAGCATTAACAGGCTGTAATACATTCTACAAGCCTACTATGGCAAATGTACCTTTACATGACAAGGCAGGCGATGTACAATTATCTGCTAATTACGGATATAGCGGAGGCGAGCTGCAACTTTCAGGAGCACTTACAAATCACCTTTATTTGAGTGCAAACGGGCAGTTTTTGCGCAAAAAAACAAAGGAAGACAGCTTAAGCCTTTACAGAAGTTTTGAAATTGCGGTTGGTTATTATAGTTGGCTGGACAAAGCCAAAACCGTAAAATTGGATTTAGCGGCAGGTTATGGCCCGGGAGATATCGACTATCGCTTTCTTATAGAGACTATTCCCATGCAGCTTAGGTTTCATGTAGCCTCCAAATATCACAAAGTATTTATCCAGCCCAGCCTTGGATTGAATACGGAAGATACAGATTTTGCAATCAGTTTGAAGGGTTCCGTCATGTATCATTATGATTTTACAGATTATTACAATCCTTCACAACAGCACAAAGCTTTTAGCCCAATCGGATATCTAGAACCTATTCTTACGGTCAAAAAGGGAATCAAAAATATTAGATTATTAGTTCAGGCCGGCTTGGTTTGGCCGCTGACTCCAAGGCATTATTTATCCCGACCGATTGTTTTCCCTTATACAGGTATCGGGTTACAGGTTAAATTCGGGTTAGGCAAAAAAGCGGTAATCAACGGTGAATTATAAGCCGCAATGCATTAAAGACGGCGATCCAATTTTGTCACCATCTCAGTTTTCCAGACATTAAATGTGCCTTTCAGAATATGCTGTCTAGCTTCTGTCACCAGCCAGAGGTAAAAACTGAGGTTGTGCAAAGTGGCCAACTGCATCCCTAAGATTTCATTCGCAACAAAAAGATGTCTAAGATAAGCCTTTGTATGAAAACGGGAACTGTGATTTGTTGCTTCCGCATCAATTGGAGAAAAGTCATCCTTCCATTTCAGGTTTTTGATATTTATCTTTCCCTCTTTTGTAAAAAGTAAACCATGACGAGCATTGCGAGTTGGCATAACGCAGTCGAACATATCAATTCCCAAAGCAATTGCCTCCAGAATATTTGCCGGAGTACCAACACCCATGAGGTATCTGGGCTTATCTTTAGGCAATATCCCACAGACCAATTCGGTCATTTCATACATTTCTTCAGCGGGTTCTCCGACAGAAAGACCACCGATAGCGATGCCTACATCGCCGAATTGAGCAACAGTTTCGGCTGATTTAACCCGAAGATCCTTGTAGGTAGAACCCTGTACTATTGGAAAAAGTGCCTGTTCATAGCCATATTTGGGTTCTGTCTCCTTGAAACGGGTATAGCAGCGGGCCAACCAACGATGTGTAAGCTCCATCGATTTTTTGGCATAATTATAATCGCAGGGATAAGGCGTACATTCATCAAAAGCCATTATAATATCTGCACCTATACTCCGCTGAATATCCATAACTTTTTCAGGGGTAAAAAGATGTTTACTTCCGTCAATATGCGAGGCAAACATAGCTCCCTCTTCGGTAATTTTTCGACGATGCGCCAAAGAAAAAACCTGAAACCCTCCGCTGTCGGTCAGAATCGGTCCCGGCCAACCCATAAAGCGGTGCAGTCCGCCTGCCTTCTCTAATGTTTGAGTTCCAGGCCTCAGATATAAGTGGTAAGTGTTGCCCAAAATAATTTTGGCCTCAATTTCGGAAATCAGTTCATGCTGATGCACGGCTTTCACCGTTCCAACTGTGCCTACCGGCATAAAAATAGGCGTCGGAATCGATCCGTGGGCTGTTTCCAGCAAACCGGCTCTTGCCGAACTATGCGTATCCTGTTTTTCTAAAGTAAATTTCATATATTGAAAACTTTCTATTCTGTTTTATTGACAAATTTGAAATCCAGCAGATTCCTTATATAATTTAGCTGAAGTGGTCTTGACAAAAAGAGATATTTGCAAATACTGAGTGCACAAAGTGTACAAAAATTGAATAAATCTATTTTCTGATTCCTTTATCAGGATTAATTAAAATAACTTTGAAAATTGGCTTCATAATTCTACTAATCATTCAGACTGATTATATTTGCAGTGATAATAGGATTTTAAAAGTTACTAATGCGAATCAAGGGTTAGATTTTTTAATTAATATAATTAATATTCAAAAACCTTGTAAACAATTAAACAGGTCACCCCTATGGGGCTTTATTCCCATCTTATTTAATGATTGCTAAGAACATTTGACTCCTACGGAGCCATTTTTCGCTCCAGAGGAGCGACCTGTTCTTAGTTTAAGATTTAAACAAAATTTTTAGCCCCGTAGGGGCGTTCTGTCAAAACAACGTATTTTTCGCATAAATACCATATTATCAAACTATTAAGATAATAAATAAAGCTGTCGATATAAAAAATACCTTTTAACCCTTGATTCGCATTACTATTAAACATTCACCTAAAGTTAATACTGAAAACAACTATTTTGTTACTTTTTTTTCTTATTTCATCAACTCTTCAAATTCTGCTATGGGCAGTTTTCTTCGGTCGTTTTGCATTACTGCAAAACAATTCAAAGTCAATATTTTTGGAAAAACAACCGGTATCCGTTATCATCTGTTCCAGGAATGAGGCTGCAAATTTACGTAAAAATTTACCAAAAATCCTTAACCAGGTTTATTTTGAATTTGAATTGATTGTAGTCGATGATGCCTCAGACGATGAAACATCAATAATATTAAAGGAATTATCGGCAAAAAATCAACAGCTGAGCATTGTCAAACTGCAAAAAAAAGAACAGCCCGGAAAAAAAACAGCGCTTATTAAAGGTATTGAAGCTGCAAAATACAATTGGTTACTACTTTGCGATGCGGATTGTGAACCTGCAGGAAAAGACTGGATAAGCACGATGATGTCTACGGTAAAGTCAGATAAAACTGAAATCGTTCTCGGTTACGGACCTTACAAAAAATATCCAACTCTGATTAACAGTTGGATCCGCTTTGAAACAGTTTATACCGCTATGCAATATTTATCTGCTGCAATCTGGAAAATTCCTTATATGGGCGTAGGCCGAAACTTATTGTACAAAAAATCAATTTTTGAAAGACATAAAAATGCGCTGACTGACAATTTAGATCTAGCTTCAGGTGATGACGATTTGTTTATCAATGCTGCAGCAAATTCAGAAAATACTGAAGTATGTGTAAATCCCAAAAGCTTTGTATTTTCAGAACCAAAACATAGTATTTTAGCGTTGTACTTGCAGAAACAAAGACATTATTCTGTTGGGACTAAGTATAAGACTCCTAACAAAATCGTTCTGGGAATTATAAGTTTATCTCATTTTTCATTTTGGTTGTTTCTGATTCCTGCTTTGTTGACAGCCCCAAAAATTGCAATAAGTTTATTTTTTGTTAGAGTTGTTATATTATTGTTCGTATTTTTTAAATGGAGTAATGTTTTAAACGAACAAAACATTATATTAAAAATTTTGTTATTTGATTTTTGCTTACCTCTCTACTATATGATATTTGCTCCATCATTATTTCTTAAGCAGCGCAAAACATGGAAATGAATAATTTATCGGACAAGGCACTGGAAGATATTCAATTAATCTGCAAAGCAGTAGAACAGGATAATCAGGCAGCCTACAGTACACTAATGGATCGTTATCGAGATTCTATATATCATACTATGCTCAAAATGGTTAGGAATCATGATGATGCTGAAGATCTCACCATTGAAGCATTTGGCAAAGCTTTTCATAAACTCTCAAGCTATACGCCCAGCTTTGCCTTCAGTACCTGGCTTTTTAAGATTGCTACTAACAATTGTATCGATTTTATTCGAAAAAAAAGGATGAAAACATTTTCTATCGATGGTACTACACAGGAAGATGGTGTTGAAGATTTTACTTTTATGCTGAAAGCCAATTCACTCAATCCTGAAGAAAGCTATATCCTAGAGCAGCGAAGCAAATTCCTGAAAATGATGATGGAAAAACTCAACGATAAATATCGTCAGATGATTGAACTGCGCTATTTTGAGGAACTTTCCTACCAGGAAATTTCTGAAAAATTGGAATTGCCAATCGGAACAGTAAAGGCGCAGCTATTTAGAGCAAAAGAACTGCTATTGGAAATTTTCAAATCGAGTGAAAGCGGACTTTA
>CAINVS010000204.1 GCA_903854205.1 uncultured Bacteroidota bacterium
ATTCGCAGTTTCTGCCTTTGTCGGTGCCTATGCTCAGAAAACATTAACTGATGCAACTATTACCTATAATTTGAAAATGGATGAAGGTGATCCGATGGCAGGTATGCTCGGCAATACAAATTTGGTGTTGACTTTCAAAGGCTCTCTCATGAAAACATCCATCAATCTTATGGGTGGTATGATGACGATGAATATTGTGATGGATGCCACAGCCAAAAAAGGCGTAATGCTTATGTCTGCTCCAATGATGGGCAAAAATATGGCCGTTGAAATGACTCCGGAGGATTTCAAAAAAACAGAAGAACAGCAAAAAACCAATCAGGGGAAGGCTAGCATTGAATATAATAAAAAAAGCAAAAAGAAAATTGCAGGATACAAATGTTACAAAGCTGTAGCCAAAGTTGAAGGTATGCCTGACGGAATAATTCTTTATCTTACAGATAAAATTAAACCCGTAGGCTCCTCTCAGATTCAAAATCAAATTCCAGGTTTAATTGGTTTTCCATTGGCTTTTGAAATAAACCAAGCAGGTATGAAACTTATTTTTGAAGCTTCTAAAATTGTTAAGACGGTTCCTGCAGATACAGAATTTGACATGACAATTCCTGAAGGTTTTGATAAAGTTACAATGGAAGAACTGGGTGGAGGACTTGGCGGATTTGGCATGTAATTCGCTATTTCTTAAGTGAGCTTTATTTTTTTAATCACCTGCTTAAACTAAATCATGAAAAATCCACTTCTTACTGTTTTGGGAATGTTTTGCTTTATAAGCATCATTAATGGCCAACTTTTACCATCTGCCAACTCAGCAGCACAAAAAAACAGTATTATCAAAAATGGTACAATTTTTTATAAACTGACTGTTGAAAGCGAAGATCCGCAGGCAAAAATGTTGAATGGTTCAACATTGGAATTTTCATTCAGCGGCACTGACAGTAAAATGGTCGGATTGGTCATGGGCGGTTTGGTGAATGCAAATCTTATTGTTGACGGTTCAGCAAACAATGGTTTGGCTCTTTTGAGTTTGATGGGTCAGAAAAAAGCAATCAGAATGAATGCTGATGAAATTAAAAAAGCTCAATCAGCTACAGCTAACATGAATGGCGTAAAAATTACTCCAATATCTGGAACTCAGAAAATTGCAGGACATACCTGTAAAAAAGTGATGGTAACCGATCCCAATAATCCCGAAGTTCAAACTGTTGTTTTTGTTTGCGAAAGCATAAAGCCAGAAGCAGGTGGAATCGTTGATAATATGATCAGCAGTTTTAAAGGTTTTCCTTTAGGCATGGAAGTAAAAAGTAATGGATCTAAAATGTTGCTGATGGCCAGCGAAGTGTCTACTAAGATACCCAAAAAATCTGATTTTAAACAGGATATACCTACCGACTATCAGGAAACTACAATGGAACAATTAAAAGACGAATTTGGTGCTGTAATCAAGGATTAAGTCTGTCAAAAGTCTATTATTTAAAATAATAGCTTATAAATGAAACAAAATGCCAAAGATGTGCGTATAGTATGTACATCTTTGGCATTTTTAATTTTAAAAAATTAACCTTTGGAATAATATTTTTTGCTTTTCAAAAAGTATGTTTTTGGGTTGCTTTTTCCAATTTCTGAA
>CAINVS010000205.1 GCA_903854205.1 uncultured Bacteroidota bacterium
AGAATCGGCCAGACTGTCCTTCAGCCTGAGATTTTTTGCTTTTTTATTGAATTTTCAGGCTTAGCACTATACTCGAAAGGGCCAATTCTATATGCTGGTGCTTCCGACGTTCTGAAACGGTGCCTGCGGCTAGTAATTTTTAGTTTTTAAATAAAATCAATACTTTCAATATATTTCAACCCTTGATTCGCATTAGTAATTAAACTAAGAGAAAATTAAGATATTGGATTTGCTGCAGCAATTCCGAAGCAAATACCTTTTCGAATAATTTATGGCCTATTCTTATGAACATCCCCGTCCTTCTGTCACTGTCGATTGTGTAGTGTTTGGTTTAGGAGACAGTTATGACCTGCGTGTACTGCTTATAGAACGGGCTTTGGACCCTTATCAGGGCTTTTGGGCACTTCCAGGCGGTTTTGTGCGTTTGGAGGAAGGCCTCGAAGCGGCTGCCCGACGTGAACTGCATGAAGAAACAGGTGTTAGGGATGTCTTTATTGAACAGCTTTATACCTTTGGTGCACTAGATCGCGACCCTCGTGGCCGGGTGATCAGTGTTGCTTATTATGCTCTGGTCAACCTGTCAGAACACCCTGTTAAAGCAAGTTCCGATGCCAGACACGCAGAATGGTTCAAAATTGAGGAATTGCCTGAACTGGCTTTCGATCATAAAGAAATATTGAAAAAAGCAATTGAACGTCTTAGGGCAAAAGTGCTTTATAAACCGATCGGTTTTGAATTGCTGCCCGAGAAATTTACGCTCACCGACCTTCAGAAATTGTATGAGACCATCTTGGGTCAAAAACTGAATCGTAGAAATTTCAGGTCCAAAATCCTGAAAATGGATCTGCTGGAGGAGTTGGAAAAACAGACAAATGTAGCTCACAGACCTGCTTTGCTATATAAATTCAATAAGGAAAAGTATGAGGAATTGAGCCTCAGGGAAGGGGAATTTATTTTTGAAATCCGTTTTCAGCCCAGAGATGGACGCGACGAAAATGAGGAGGAATAGTCCATGAAAAAACTGCTGATTCTTATCCTCCTGCCTGCTTTACTTTCTGCGCAGGACAATCATTACAATACACAACAGTTTGGTGCAAGAGCCAGTCTTTTGGGTGGAGCTGTAGTTGGCGGGCTTGAAGATAACAGTGCCATGTATTACAATCCCGCAGCCTATGTTTTTTTGGAGGAAAAAACGGTTTCGCTGAATACCACTGTTTATCGTGCGGAATTTATGACCTTGGAAAATGGATTGGGTACAGATAAGAAATCTGCTTCAAAACGTATTATCACTTTTCCGCAGGCACTCTCTTCTTTATTGACACACAATTCGGAAAAAAAATACCGATTTGGATTTATTGCCATCACCAGGCATCAGGCTCAGAGTGATTACAGTCAAAGAGTAAGCTATTATTCCGATTTTATACCCGACATTACAGGTGAAGAACTGTTCACCGGCCAGTTGGATCTGCAGAATAGTGTCACAGAATATTGGGCAGGACTTTGCGGTTCTTTTAAACTCTCTGAAAAATTCAGCCTTGGCTTTACCCCTTTTTTGAGCTATCGCAATCAGCGTTATTTATACAGCCTCAGTTCCATATTGAGCAGTGCCGACAGTATTTCGGGGCAGGACCTTGCTCATCAGCGTTATATGGATGCTATGCGTCAGAATACCATCAGATTTTTTCTAAAGGCAGGAATACATTACCGACATAAAGGCTGGCATTTTGGGTTAACAATAACTTCTCCGTCCATAGGTATTTGGGGAGAAGCAAGAACAGACCGGAATATTGCATTTTTTGGAATTGGCAGCAAACCGGATGTGATTTACGACGATAGACAATGGTTTATTAAAGGGCGCTCTAAACAGCCAATTTCCGTTGCGATAGGCCTTTTAAAAAAAACAAAAAATTTCAGCATTGCCTTTTCTGCCGAATATTTTGCAGCTGTTAAAGAGTACAACATGGCTGAAGGTGAGCTGCGGGAAGTCGCAAGACCCTTATATCTTAATAATGGACCAATAGATTTTGTGGGCTTCAAAACATCTGCCGACCAGGTTTTGAACTTAGCTCTAGGTGCTGAGTTTAAACTGTCCGAAAAACTGCAGCTGCACAGCAGTCTTTGTACCGATTTTGCTACTCAAAATGAGCGCAATGTTATTAATATTGATAATTTTTCCGGCCCCAGACTCGCTAATCCGCTAAGTGATCTCTACCATGCTTCTTTGGGATTGAGTATGAAAAAACGGCAGGCAATAATGACCGTTGGCACTACCTATACCTTTGGTAAAGCCAATAATGTAATGCAGCAAGCAAATTTTACTGCAGTATCCTACCCCGACCATCTGTGGGGAGATTCAAGTCCGACTGCTACGCTGATTCAGCATACTATAACCCTGATTTTAGGTTATACATATTATTTTGACCTTATGGACTGATAAAATGAAAGCACTGCTTGTTTTAAATTTACAGAATGATTTCAGTGCTTTTGGCAATATGCCTATTCCCGGCACTGATGAACTTGTGCCTCTGGCAAACAGGCTACAGCTATATTTTGATGTTGCAATTGCTGTGCAAATCTGCTACCCTGCCTCCCACAAGAGCTTTGCGGCCAATCACCTTTTCCGTCAACCGGGAAAAACGATGATGATCAATGGAAAGGAGCAATTATTGGCAGCTATTCACTGTGTTCATGATAGTTTCGGTGCTAATTTTATTAATGGTCTGGCTATTGGCACGATTCATAAAACATTTTCTGTCGGGACAGATGCTGCAGCCAATATTTACAGCGCTTTTGCTGATGAAGCGCTGCAACATCCAAGCGGATTGTCTGAAATCTTGAAAGACAAAGCAATAAAATCAGTTTATATCATGGGTGTTAATGTTGGGGATATGTTGCTCAACACAGCTTCAACTGCAATTGATTTAGGCTTTGAAACCTTTCTCATTAAAGATGCCTGCAGCGGACTTGACATTTCTCCGGATTTTTTTGAAAATCTGAACTTGAAGGGTTTGCAACTGATCGAAAGTAAAACTATTGAAAACAATTGGGGTAATGGACAAAAAGTAGGCTATTTTTAAGACAAACTCTGCACCAAAACCACTATCAATGGCATCTTAGGAATGAGTCAAATAATTGGCTCATTTTTTAATAGATACACAATGATGATTATGTTCAGACAGATAGGGATTTTTATTTTACTGCTAATATGTTGCCCAATTCAGGCACAAACAACAGATGCAATTGCGCTTGGCTATTACAAATTTTATGAAAATGGTAAAGTCGGACTGAGAGATAGTTTGGGAAAGATCATCCTAACAGCCAAGTACAATGATATTATGAGCTTGGACTATAGTTACTCGGCCAAATACAAGCCCCTGTTACATGGCATAATAAAAGCAAGTGTCGGCAAATATATTGATAATACCGAAACGCATTGGAAAATTTTTAACACAAAAGGAGATCCCTTATCCGATGCAGGTTACAGCTATGTTGGGCTTATAACCGAAAACCTGCTGAAAGTAGGCAAAGGCAGCATGAAGGACATCGGGCACAATGAACACTATGGTCTGATGAACTTCAAAGGGGAGTTGCTTATCCCAATTGAATACAGAAGTCTGGAACGCTTTCATATCGATACGGCCTCAAATACAGCACTTTTTACAGTGCAGCTAAATAGTAAAATCAGAGAATTTCAAATTATTAATATCCAAGGAAAAGCAATAAATAACAATATATATGAGGATATTAATCCTTACGGACTGCTGCATAAAGCAAAAATGAAGGGAAAATACGGATATATCGATAATGAAGGAAAAACCGTAATTCCTTTTATATATGATGAATTTTATGGTTTTCGCAATGGGCGGGGTATTGCTGTAAAAGATAAAAAGTTTGGTATAATTGACGAAAAGGGAGAAACGATTGTCAGCTTTGACTATCAGAATATTAGGTTTCTTTTTGAACACACGAGGTTTGGAGAATTATACATTAGCACGCAAAAAGGCCTTTGGGGTATTATAGATAGTTCGGGAACCGTCCTGCTGTCGCACAAATATCTTTATATCGACCCCTTCCAATTGTATATTGGTGTCAGACCCGAAATGAATCAGTTTTTAGTGAAAAACACAGAAAACAAGGTAGGTGTAATCGACCTCAGCACGCAGAAATATATTATTCAACCTGATTATAATTTTCTAAAAAAGGAGCTGGACCAAAGGCAACAGATGGTCTTCCTCAGCCAAAAGGGCGATAAATTTGGAATTATTGACAGCTGCGGACTGGTAAAAACAGCTTTTGAATATCAAAGTATTCAAAGGCTTGAAGGTTCTGCAGAGCTGCTTTTCAGCGCGAGAAAAGGCGAATACTATGGTGTAATTGATGGCTTGACCGGTGAAACGGTTTATCCTTTTATTTACAATTATGTCCAATCAATGAGTAGTGCATACCCACGTGAATATCAATTGCAGGAGATACAAAAAGACAGCATTATTTATACTTTTATTGATGGAAAAGGTGAGGCCATCCGAAGCCAAAAACAGCCGAATACCAACTTTGGAAATTCGCAGATTGTGGCTATCAGAAATGGGCAAAAAAAATATGCTTGGCGCAACTTTGAAGGAGACACTATCACAGGGTTTTACCATGTAATACAAAATTTTCAGTCGGGCTACTCGCTTTGTGTTTCAGCTAAAAAACTCGGTTTGCTGAATCGGGAAGGAAAGTTGCTGCTTCCTTGCGTCTATGATGATATTCGAATTCCTTCTGAATCGCAATGCAAATATATGGGGGAAACCTATTTTGCAGTTAAAATAGACGATAAGTGGGGACTTGTGGATGCAGAGAATGAGTTTGTTGTACAACCCGTCCATAAAGATGTTCAGGATGCCTGGAAAAATTGGAAAGCGCAATGAGTGAGAATAGCTAAAATTACATAGAACCCAAAACAGGAGAGGCGCGATTTATCGCGCCTCTGTCTTTTTAAATCGCGCTATAATCGCACTATGTGTATTTTAATCCAGAATCCAGCTATGGCATTGCGCATAGAATTGAATTGCTAATTTTTTTTAAAAAAAACACTAAAAATTATGAGCCGTAGGCACCGTTTCAGAATGTCGGAGGCACCAGCATATAGAAGCGGCCCTTTCGGGAACAGCTC
>CAINVS010000206.1 GCA_903854205.1 uncultured Bacteroidota bacterium
GTAGAATGATAAAAGAAAGCCATGAAGAACATATTATCGGTAAATCCATCCCAATAATTTGCATTGTCCTTCCAGTATTTTTCCAATTCATCCAATAAAGCATAAGCTTCGTCAAACTTTTGAAAAGAAAGCAATATTTGCAGATGTGCGAAAACTGCAGCAGCATAGTAATATGCGTGCTCTTTTTTGACTTCAGGAGTAGTCTGTTCAAAAACTTTTATCCTGTTTTGGGTAATTATCAAAGTTTTTTCCGGTGAAAGTCCGGCCATAAAAGTAACAATATCTTCCAAAGCATAAGCTATACTTTGTGCATAGACAGACTTAGAGCTTAGCGCTTTAAAAAAGGCATTATTATTAAGGTATTCCAAGTAAAAAGATTTGTCATCATCTGTTCTGGCTACGCCTACCTGATAGGCCTGAGTACCGGCTTCCTCATAGAGCAATTCTATTTTGAGCTCTTCGTCCATCTGATCAAGAGCCTCATTTTTTTCGTTAAGCAGATCAAGTATCAAATTTTTACTTTTTCCATAATTTGTCTCAAACTCTGCCAATTTAAGCTCCCATCTGTTTATTACCAAAAAATAATCCATTTTTTGGGTATCAGCTGCTAATTGTTTAGCATGCAGCAGTTTCTTTTTTGCCTGTTTGTAAAAACCCCTGTCATAAAGTGTTGCTAACTGTTGCAAACAGAAATGCAGTTCGGAATAAACATTTTTCTCCGTATGCATCTGTACCAAACATTTCAAAATCAGATTATAAAGATAATTTTTGACAGAAGCAAAACGTTTCAATAATTTTGAATCTTCTTTCAAACTCTGCTTTAAAGCTTTTTCATCATAGTTCTGCTGTGCCTCAATATTATCATAAAGTTTCAGATAGGTATTATCATTATAATTGGTAGCATATTTAGATGCTTCCAATTTAAAATACCGTTTCTCAGCCTGACTGAGAGACTTGATAAGCTGAAATAAATGATCATTTGATTCCATACTGTGTAAGCCTTTTTTCTTTTTATGCGAAAAGCCGTCCCTATTGATATTTATAGAGACGGCCTTTTAGACCGGAGAAAGGTTTTAGATAAACCAATAGGATTTATCAATTGCTGATATACATTAACGGAAAAGTGTTAGACTGCCTCTATTAACTACCGGTTCAACATCATTAGGACGCTGCCAGGTAATGATATATAAATAAACATCACGCGGCTGATCTGCGCCGTTCAATTTTCCATCCCACTTAGCTTGAGTTGTATTATCATAGACAACCTGCCCCCAACGGTTAAAAATTTTGAACTCTTTAAGATATTCTAAATTCAGGTCAATAACAAAGAAGTTATCATTGTTATTATCGCCATTTGGTGAGAATGCTGTAGGAATTCTTGGATTGTCGGGAGATTGAACAGTTAAAGTCAATGTATCTACTGCAGTACAACCGCCTGCAGAGCTAGCAATTACATTAAGGATATAATTTCCAAAAGGATCTGGAGCTACAAGAGTTGCAGCTGCACTGTCATTGGCAAAATTTGCTGTTGAAGGCACAGAGACCCACTGATAGCTTACCCCCAAAGCTGTTTCATCATTTCCTACATTTACACTGATGGATTCTCCCAGAATTATTGTACTGTCTGAGACTCCGGTCTGTCCTATAAAGGCCGCAAGTGTAGGTACAAATGGCGCATTGATTGTGAATGTATCCGGTTGATTACAACCATTGGCATCAGTTACAGTTAAATTATAAGTTCCTGAACTCAGGCCGGTCAGATTTTGTGTAGTAGCTGAATTGCTCCAATTGAAGCTGAAAGGAGTACCTGCTCCGCCCGAAACAGTATAATTGATACTACCGTCAGAGTTTTCACAATTGGCATCTGTCAAAACAATTGAGCTCAAAACAATAGCTGCAGGTTCTGTCAAAGTAATTGAAGACAGGGTACTTGTACATCCTAATGCGTCCGTAACAGTAACATTATAGATACCGCCATCAAGTCCGCTTAGATTCTGACCGTTCAAACCGGCATTCCAGTTAAAGCTATAAGGTGCTGAACCTCCAGAAACATTCAAAGAGATAGAACCGTCATTGTAACCGTTACAGGTCGGGTCAACAGAACTGCTGACCGTAATCGCAGGAAGTCCGGATGCATTTACAGTATTTGCAGCATTTACAACATTACAGCCATTGGCATCTGTTATGCTAACAGAATAAGAACCTGCATTTAGCCCTGTTATATCTTCTGATGTTACCCCATTGCTCCAAAGGAAGCTATATGGGGCTGTTCCACCACTGACAGCGATATTGATCGCACCCGGTGAAGAACAGTTTGCATCTGTTATGTTTACAGTATTTGAAGCCAAAACGGCAGGTTGAGCTATTACAACTGTATCGGTACCACTGCAGGAAACAGTGACAGGACCACTATTGTAAACCAAAACATTATTGACTGCAACTGAAGGATCTGTACCGACTCCATCATCATTGTTAGTCCAATTGAATGCAACCTGTACATTTGGATTGTTATTACAGCTTGCTGGCAATGGAACTGCAAAGTTAGTCCATTCTCCCTGTCCGTTTCCGCAAACAGGAGATTTAATGGAGTTTACCAATTGTGTCCAACCTGTTCCACTGTTATACCAAACTGACGCATTATCTAATAATGCCTGTCCGTTTGAAATAAAGTCGAAACTGAGCGAAAGGTTATTGGCTCCTACAGTTGAGAATACAGGAGATTCTGCTCTCATGTTGGTTTCAGGACAGAAAAGAACACCGCAAAATCCACCTGCGTCATAAGCAGCTCCACCTGTTGGCAAGAAAACAGAGGTAATATGTAAAGTTTTATTACCATTACCGCCTACACCGCAACCGGTAGGCAAAACCCCGCCTTCAGCATCACTGACAGTCCAGAAATTATTATCAACACCATTAACACCTGTGGAAACATTAAGGGTCCAGTTATGTGCAGCTTCAAAGCCTTCCTGATAAAGTGTATCAAATCCACTTCCACCTCCGCCATTGTCGCTGACAGTAACAATATAGGTACCCGCTGCAAGTCCGCAGAACCCATCAATCGTCTGACCATTTGACCAAATATAAGTATAAGGAGCAGACCCTCCATTGACAACCACAGAAGCACAGCCGTCATTTGACCCATTACAATTCAAATCAGTACCGCTTGCATCTACCTGAAGACCGGCAGTTGTTTGTACCGTTCCTGAAAAAGTTGTGGAACAGGAATTTGCATCATTTACTGTGACAGTATAACTGCCGGCAGCTAATCCTGATATGTTTTGAGATGTTGCGGCATTAGACCAGTTAAAACTATATCCTGCTGTACCGCCATTCACAGTAAGATTTATACCTCCAATATTGGAAGATGAACAGGCAATATTATTGATAGCAGCATTCACAGTAATCGCTGAAGGCTGCGTTATAGTTATTGTTCTAACTAAAGAACAACTATTGGCATCATTTACAGTAACAGTGTAACTGCCGGCTGAAAGGCCGTTAATTGTGGCAGTTGTTGAAGCATTATTCCAAATGAAGCTGTAAGGAGCAATACCGCCATTGGCTGAAACAGTCGCTGATCCATTGGCTGAACCCACACATAGAGCAGCAACGGAATTTAAGGTTGCGGTAATTGCAGAAGGCTCTGTTACTGTTACTGTTCTGATAGTTGGACAACCCAAAGCATCTGTAACAGTTACAATATAAACACCGGCTGTAAGACCGCTAACATCTTCTGTAGTTGCACCATTGCTCCATTGGTAAGTGAGTGTGGGCGTTGCGTTGGCATTACATGCATTGGGTGAACCACCGACCTGAGTTGACCAAGCACCGCCGCTGCCGTCTGGAATTCTTACGAGTGAGATATTAGCAGTAACACCGGCAGGATGAGTCAAATAACCTGTTGTTGCAATATTTATGGTTGCTGGACAGCCTGATAAACCGCTGGTGTTGATGACACCTGCTGTGGTAATTGCTCCACTTGGAGGTGTATTGCCTGCTGTTGGCAATCCATAAAGCAAACCGTCAATAAAAGTACCTGTGTTATTATACAAACCAACATATTCACCCCCATTGGTAAAGATAAGGATACCATTACCTGTTGTTCCAGCTGTAAAACAAGCACAATTGGCAACATCCAAATCATAAACAATAGCATTGGTAATAGCATAAGGGGATGCATTGTGTCCTAATGTATAAATTCCATCAGCAGGTATAACTGTTCCCGGTGGAATTGTAATAGCCCAGTCGCCATCCGATAGCACAAAACATCCGATATTGGCACCCGGAGGGCCAATAAGTTCGATGTATTCACCGGTCAGTAATGGATTCGCACTATTACCATCCATTGTATCAGGTCTATACATCACTTCATTGATAACAACAGTAGGAGAACTGCAGGTAATTTGTGGTGATACTGCTGTAATAAATGCAGCTCCATTATTGCCGCCATTACAACTGACATTTTGAACGCTGTCTACAGTAACTGTTGAAGATGAGTTTGAACTTACATTTACAGAACTGATTGTACTGCAGAAAGCTGCATCATTAACGGTAACTGTATATATACCAGCACTAAGTCCACTGATATCCTGGCTTGTTGCACCATTGCTCCAGGAATAGGTAAATGGTGCTGTACCTGTGTTGACTGTAAGATTTATGGAGCCGTTACTTGAAGCACAGCTACTGCTTACAGTTGAAGTGTTTATGCTGATACTTCCTGTTGCCGTAACATTTGCAGTAGCTGTTCCCGTACAGTTGTTGGCATCTGATACAGTAACACTATACAAACCCGAAGCTAATCCGTTAATATCCTGAGCAGTTGCGGCGTTGTTCCAAATGTATGAGAATGCACCTGTACCGCCGGAAACTGTTAAATCAACAGATCCATTGTTCTGTCCGCAGGAAGCTGGTACAGCAACTGCTGTAGAACTGACCGCTGAAGGTGCAGTGATTGTTACTGTCTGTGTTCCTGAACATGCTGAACCGCCAGTGCCCGGACTTGTGATAACAATATTATCCAAAGCTATAGATGGGTCTGTTCCGATATTATCATTGTTATTTGTCCAGTTAATACCAATTCTAACATTAGGATTGTTATTACAGGAAGCAGGCAATGTTGCCGAAAAGGCTGTCCATTGTCCCTGTCCGCTTCCACAAACAGGAGATTTGATACTGGGATTTAATACCTGCCAGCCGCCGCCGTCATTATACAGAACAGAGGCATTGTCCAAAAGAGCATCACCTAATGAAATATAATTAAAATTAAGGGTGATACCCGTATAACCAACTGTTGAGAAAGATGGAGATTCAGCTCTTCTGTTTGTTTGTTCAGTGGCATTATATACTGCTCCTGTGATAAAAGTACCACAGAACAAGCTGGTACAAGTTACATGTAAGGTATTATTACCATTATTTGCAACTCCGCAACCTGGAGGAAAAACCCCACCTTCCTGAGCATTTACTGTCCAAGTCTGAGGAGTAGCACTGTTGATTCCGGAGGCTACATTCAAGGTCCAACCATGTGTACCTGAAAAATTTTGCTGATACATTGTATCAACAGTTGGGCCGCTGGAACCGCTGCTGACTGTAACTGGGTAATTACCGGCAGCCAAGCCAGATATTGATGCTGTTGTAGCCCCATTACTCCATGTGTAAGTATATGACCCGGAACCGCCACTGACATTGACCGCAGCAACACCATTTATCAATCCATTGCAGGAAATACTTGTCGGATTTGGATTAATTGAAAGTCCGGGTGAAGAAGTAACTGTCGCTGCAAAAGTACCTGTACAAGAATTGGCATCTGTCATAGTTACCGAGTAGGGACCGGCAACTAAAGTTCCTATATCTTCAGACACAGAACCATTGCTCCATAAATAGGTATAAGGAGTTTGGCCTCCCGACGGCGTGAGATTTATCGCGCCGTTATTAGTACTTCCGCAGCTGACATTGCTCACAACAGCAGTCGCATTTATTGTAGGACAGGTAACAGTACAAATTCCGGGAACTACAGAAACATCATCTATAAAATAATATGCATATGAGTGGATTGATCCGCAGTTATTGTCTGTACGAGGCGTACCGGCATCGTTTCTGAAATTACCGATAACAAAATGCGTTTCGCCTCCGGTTGCAGTATAAGTCCATTGCAGACGAACCCAGTTAGTGGTATCGACAAGTGCAGAACCGGTATATTGCAATTGTGGTGTCACGGGAGCAGGTGAGCCCGCAGTACAAAAATTATGCTGATATAAGCCGTTGGAAAAATAAACACCTATAGAATTTACACCCCATTTTGCCTGATTGGCTAAACTGATATAAAAGCTTACACAGTAGGTTTGTCCGGCAACTAGAGGAGCTGAAAACTGACCTTCCATATATTCGCGATAATTATCGCTAAAAAAAGGCGTACAACCTGTAAGCGCTACACCTTCGTATAAAATGATACCGGCATGGTTAGAACCTGTTCTTGAAGCCTGATAGCCGATAAGCATACTTGGACTGTTAACACCACCAATACCGGGCGCGCAACCGGCAATAAGATCGGGAGATGAGCAGGAATCGGCACCTGAATTGACATCGTTCCAGTTTGTTGCCCTAAGAAATTCTCCCGGACCGATAGGACAGCCTGTAATTGTTTCAAAACTTGGATTTAATACCAGATTCTGTGCAAATAACTGACAGCATGAACTGACCAGCAAAACCGTCAATGTTAGTAATTTAAGATTTTTCATATTTGTGGATTTATACCGCAAGAGTAGGTATATCTTTAGAATTTTCCAAATATCGAATATTAGCTATACATTAAGCTTATTGTTGCCTAATTTTTTTTTGAAATTTTTTACTTTTTGACGACCTCAAATCTAGGCCACTATCAGTAAAGTTACATAAAATTACTTCGTTTTTTTTTAAAAAAACGAATCTATTATATTTAAAGCAATAAAATTATATAAATAATCACCTTAAAACCATTTAATTAGAACGGATAAATATGATATTTTAAATATGCTGAAGAAAGCGTAAAAATATCAAAAACTTAAAAAACTTAGCTTCCGGAATTAATAATTTCTTCAATTTTAGCGATTATTATTTCTGAATTCTCAGGCATGTTAACCCAAATCATATCCTTCTCTTTTTTAAACCAGGTCATTTGTCTTTTGGAATAATGCCTAGAGTTTTGTTTTATCATTTCTACGGCCTCTTCTCTGCGAAGTTTCCCTTCAAAATAACTGAACAATTCCTGATAACTGACTGTCTTAAGCGCGTTAAGCTGCATTCTTGGGTAAAGTAACCTCGCTTCCTCCTCAAGGCCTTGACTCATCATCAAATCTACACGCCTATTGATGCGTTCATATAGTTGTTCCCGACCCCAATTCAAACCAATTTTAATGACCTTGAATGGCCTTTCCGCTTTTTCCTGACCGTGAAAAGAGCTGAAAGATTTTCCGCTCGCTCTACAAACTTCCAAGGCCCTTATAAGTCTATGGGGATTTTGCAAGTCGACCTTTCCGTAATAAATAGGATCTTTCTCTTTTAATTCCTTTTGTAAAATTTCAATTCCCTGTTTATTAAATAATTCCTGCAGTTCAGTTCTGATTTCAATCGGCACTTCAGGAAAAACATCTACACCTTCGCAGACTACGCGCATAAAAAGTCCTGAACCGCCGACCATTACTGCTATTTTTTTTCTTTTAAAATATTCATGCAAAAAAGACAAGACCTCCTTTTCGTAATCACCTACCGAATATTCTTCTTCAATAGAGCGGGAATTGATAAAATGATGCTTGATGGCTGCCAACTCTTCTGCAGCTGGTTTAGCGGTACCTATATTCATTTCGCGATAAAACTGTCGGGCATCGCTAGAAATTATTTCGGAATCGAAATGTTTGGCAATTTCGATAGAAAGTGCTGTTTTTCCACTGGCAGTAGGTCCTGCTATTACGATCAGGATTGGTGTTTCGTTTATCATAATTTAAAATCAAATTTTCGCGCGCGCCTGCGCACAGATTTGACAACTTTTAAAAAGTTGTCAAATCTTGCGGGCGTGCGTGAAGGCAGTGCGTTTATTATCTGACAATTTCATTCAGATGGTTTTCGAATAATTTTTGCCAATTTTTAAGCATTGTCTCTGCGTATTGTGAAGGGAAAATCTCCTTTTTGGAGAATTCAAATTCCGAATCAACGATTCTATTCAAGTCATACTTTCGTCGGGGTTTGCGCTGTATTGCAGAAAAGTCTTTTTTATGAATATCAAAAGGGGTATTTATCACTGAATTGGAAGTCAGCAAAAAAAATGTTTCATACTTATTATCCTCATATTCAAAAGCATGAATCATTGTTTCGTGTGCAAAATATAGATTTGCTCCGGGCCCTTCTATATAAAGTTCTATTCCTACCAATCTATCATCTTTGCTATCGGGACGCATAGAACTGTTGTGATCCAATTTTCTGTAGGTTTTCTTGTAAAATGCTTTTTTAGTTCTGTTGACCAAAAACTGTGTTGAGGAATCGGGATTTTTTATCTCGGTTAATATTCTGACTCCATTGTTTTCAGCCAGATTCAATTCCATATCATCAAGGATCAATTCTTCTATTTCATTATATAAAGATTCCCGATACCAAACAGTCACAATATTACATTCAAATTCATTTTTATCACATGCAGGAAGATAAATATCCAATAAACGTTTAAGATCTCCGTTCTTTTTGGGGTTGAGATAAATACCAATACCGATTGCATCTGCATCGCGATCCAAAAGTCTGTAAAGATCAAGTTTTACATTGAAAAAATCTTTGTCCCAAGCTTTCAGATTATCATAAAGTTTGGTGTTGACACTATGCATTCCCATAGAGGCCATTGCCATTTGCATTTCTAACTGTTCAATGAGTGCTTTCTGAATTTCTACTTTTTCCTGCATTATTATATAATTTGAAAAAGACAGGCTACGCTCATTATCAGCCCAAAACGCTTCTTTCATTTCCTTCTGCTGACTTTTAAGAATATCAAGATCACTGAGCAGATGTACAAAAAACTGACCTTCAACCAATTTTGCCATGTTGTAGCGAAGTTCGCTGGCATAATCCATATATTCATTCTGAGCCAGCTCTTCCATAAGCAGTTCAAACTGCATAGGATCAGCACTAAGATCTATTTTAATTTCATTATCAACAAAATCCACTAAAATTTTCAAATGTTCGTCTCTTCCGTATTCATTAAGTCTGTAAGCCAGCGGAATTATCAATTCCTCTCTGAGTGTACGTTGCAGTGCTCGTGCTCCGTAACGGGCGTCATAACCGAGTTCACAGAGATAATCGTGCAAATTCTCTGTAATTTCAATATCCAGTTTCCTTTGCTGAAGCCCTTCTCTATTTTTAAGCAACTGTATTTCCCGGTCAACAACTTTCCTCATCACAATTTTTGATAAAGGATGAAAAGCTATGATTTGATCTATTCTGTTAAAAATTTCGGGGCGGAAATATTTTCTCACTTCATTTTCAAAGTGTTCCGATATTTCTGCAGTTGAAATCCCATCTGACCAGCCGACTGATCTTGTCTGCAGTTTTGAAGCTCCAATATTGGTTGTCATGATAATAATTGTGCTGCAAAAGTTCACCACTTTACCCTGACTGTCTGTCAATCGACCTTCTCCCAGCATTTGCAGCAAAAGGTCATTGAAGAGCGGATGTGCCTTTTCCAACTCATCAAATAGCAAAACACAGAACGGTTCGCGACGAACTGCAGACGTCAAAATTCCATCTGTAGAATAACCTTCGCCCGTAAGTCTCGCAATAGCTGAAATGGAGGAATATTCCGACATATCAAAACGGATCATTCTTT
Organism: uncultured Bacteroidota bacterium; assembly: GCA_903854205.1. Taxonomy (GTDB): domain Bacteria; phylum Bacteroidota; class Bacteroidia; order Chitinophagales; family Saprospiraceae; genus Saprospira. The sequence continues at coordinate 9,836 of CAINVS010000206.1, forward strand.
CACGGCTGCCAAACATAAATTCTGCCAAAACCTTGGCCATTTCTGTTTTACCAACACCGGTAGGTCCGGCAAAAAGCATAGAAGCAATGGGTTTCCCCGGGCGCATCAGTGCAGTTTTAACGGAAACCAGCACGTCACTGAGGATATTAACGGCAAGATCCTGACCAAAAACATTTTTCTTAAAAAACTCCTGCAATGCAGTTACATCCAATAATTCATCGGGGTCGACCATAAAAACAGGCATACCTGTTTCCTCGCAAAAGGATTTTATCACCATGCTGCGGTCTACAATTACCAAATCGCCTTCAAGTTTGAAACGGGCTTCCGTATTCATCAATATACTTTCCAGGAATCGAATTGGTTTTCCGGGAAAACCGGAATAAGGTGTATATCTCCTGTTGAGACGAATTGTCTCTTTGATGGCTTCCTCTTCAATTTTCAAATTTTTCTTACCTGAAAGGGAAATCACTTTATTCAGGACAATTTCCTCCAATTCATTTGCTTCGGGTTCTTCTATTCTGATTACTTGAAAATGATGCAGAAAATTAGGGCTTCTTGCTTCAATGATAGCGTATTCTTCATCTGTACATTCCGAAACAAAACTTAGCTCCCCTTTTGCGATAAAATCGCGCAAATACTCGGCCATACTGACGCTGTTACCTTCGTATTGTCCAACTTCAAATAGTTCCAACAAATTTTTGACGTATAGAATATCTCCCCTTTCCATCAATTCTTTACAGATCATTGATAGATTTTCCTGCCATCCGATGTCATTAGTCAGCTCTTTAATAAGCATTGCTGCCGTTGTACCCCAAAAGAAAGGGAAATTTTTCTTATGCTGACTTTGATAAATAAATTCATAAAGCAATGCAGATTTGCCGACTCCGGATTTTCCAACCAGCAAAATATTTTTGTTATATCTATTGCTGAATGCATCAGAAAGCAATTTCAGGTATTTATCAAATCCAAAAAGCACTTTTCCGGAAACAGTCAGTTTTTTCGCAGCAGAATCGAGCAAAAGATGCTTTTTTTGTTCATTCAGCTTATCTATTTCAGATAATGTGTATGCTTCCAAATCTGATTTATGATAACTGAGGTCAAAATCTTTGTACCAAAGCGTAGGAATAATACTTTGGACATAATCGAAACGTCGGTTACGGACAAAATCCAGCATCACCAGCTCTTTTACAGCATTTTCAATATTATCTTCAGATTCGGTGAATGTTTCTATTCCATAAGTAGGCAATAAACACCAAAATCCCTTGTCCGAACGGTGAAGGATATATTGAATTCGTAATTTAAAAGGCTTAAAATCAGTTCTTTTTTTGAAAGATTCCGATTTAACATTCATCACTAATGATCGTATCTCAAAGTCATTGGGAAGTATATAATTCGCCAATTTTTGAAATAAACCTTTGTCCATGACAGACTTTTGAAAGGATTTACCAAAATGGTCGGCCAATGCCCGGGCAGCTACGCCCATTTGAGTAGCATTAGTATCCATAAGGGGGATACAGACCGTATTTTTCCCTGAATCTGTAAGATTAACTTCTACTACCGGAATTTCGAGTTGTATATTGAACATGAATAGTTTATAATTTTACGCTAAAAGATAACAGAAATTCAGTAAATAACAACTGCATATTATTTTCCAATTTTTTATATAACTTTGTGGGATAAAGCTACAAATTTTAGCTAATTTTTTAACAAGCTGAGGCTTCATTTATAATATATAAATACTTTATAAAGCCAACAACTATAGAATATGGAAATTGAAAAACAAAAGATAGTAGAAGCCTTACAGAAGGTACTTGACCCACAGACAGGACAGGATATTATTAGTTTGAAAATGGTTGAAAATCTACAGGTAATTGGGAAAAACATCAGTTTTACACTTGTTTTATCTTCCTTAAATGCCCCGCAAAAAAACGAATTGAACTTTGCCTGTATTCAGTCTGTCAATGTAATTTATCCCGATGCGGAAGTTCACGTACACGTAAAAGCCCGTACGGAACAGACACAACAAGGGTCTAATAACGCAGTGCCGCAGATTAAAAACATCATTGCAGTTGCTTCCGGCAAGGGCGGTGTTGGAAAAAGCACAGTTGCTGTAAATCTTGCACTTGGACTGAAGGCTTTAGGTGCAACTGTAGGGCTAATGGATGCTGATGTTTATGGACCTTCTCTTCCCACAATGTTCGGTTTGCAGGGACAGCGCCCCAAAATTCAGGACGTTCACGGACAGCCTAAAATTGTCCCCATTGAAAAATTTGGTATTCCAACTATTTCAATCGGATATATTATTGAAGCCGAGCAGGCTGTAGTTCTTCGTGGTCCACGTCTTGCAGGTATCATCAATCAGTTTTTCAAAGACTGTCTTTGGCCTGCGCTCGATTATCTGATTATTGACCTTCCTCCCGGCACCGGCGACGTACAACTTACGCTGGTGCAGACTGTTCCGGTGACAGGTGTGGTCATGGTAACAACGCCTCAGGAAGTTGCTCTGGCAGATGCTATAAAAGGTATGAATATGTTCCGTTTGCCAAATGTAAATGTGCCAATTCTCGGTGTAGTGGAAAATATGGCATGGTTTACACCTGCTGAACTTCCTGATAATAAATACTATATTTTCGGACAAGGCGGGGGAAAAGCTTTGGCCAAAGAATCAAACTCTGTATTACTGGGTCAGGTACCTTTAGTTCAGAGCATACGCGAAGGCGGTGACAGCGGTTTGCCCGCTATTTTGGGTGAGGAGCCTCAAACAAAAGAAGCATTTATGCAAATTGCAAAAAATACTTTGCGCCAAATTGCTATAAGAAACGAAGGATTGGAACCGACTCAGGTTGTCATCATGAAAGAATAGTATTTTGTACAAAAATAAGTCTCTAAATCCAATAATCTAAAAGTCTCTAAATTTTACAATTATGAAAGCATATATTTTTCCTGGTCAGGGTGCTCAATTTCAGGGTATGGGCAAAGAACTTTATGACAGTTCAGAAATCGCCAAAGGGCTTTTTCATCAGGCCAATGATATTTTGGACTTTGACATCTCCAAAGTAATGTTTGAAGGAACAGAAGAAGATCTTCGTCAGACTAAAATCACACAACCTGCGGTTTTTTTACATTCTATCATCACTTATCTTTCAAAAGGTGAAAACCTTAGACCAGATGCCACCGCGGGACATTCTTTGGGAGAATTTACAGCTTTAGTAGCGGCTGGAGCAATGAAATTTGAAGACGGTTTACAACTGGTTTATAAAAGAGCTATGGCGATGCAGGCTGCATGCGAAAAAACCGTAGGTACTATGGCCGCCATCATAATCAATGACAACAGCATTGTGGAAGAGATATGCGCAGGCATTGACCAGTTTATTGTTGTTGCTGCCAATTACAACAATCCGGGTCAATTGGTCATTTCGGGCAGCTTAGAAGGTGTAGCTGAAGCTTCGAGACAACTTACTGAAAAGGGTGCAAAAGCTATTCCGCTCAGCGTTGGAGGTGCATTCCACTCTCCGCTGATGATGAGTGCACAGGAGGAACTGCAGAAAGCCATTGAAAATACAATAATTTCTACTCCTTTTTGTCCTGTTTACCAAAACATCAATGCTCAACCTGTTACAGATGTGTCCGTAATTAAAACCAATCTTATCAATCAGCTGACAGGTCCGGTGCGTTGGCAGCAGATTATTGAAAATATGCTGGCTAACGGCATCAATCATTTTGTAGAAGTTGGCGGCAAAGGCAGAATTCTATTGGGAATGGTCAGAAAAATTAGCAGAGAAGCACAGATGGATATGTTGACATGATATGATAATTTATAAAAGCTGTCTCAAGTTTTGAGGCAGCTTTTATAAATTATGACTCGTCCTAAAAAAGTTAACAACAAAACTTGAATTGTATAAATTGTTTTAAAAAGGAAAATCTTTAGACAATTTCTGATATTATTATTTAAAATACAAAATTATTTTTATTAAAAAGCTCTTACTGCTCTAATATAAAATAATTGGTATTTATTTGTATTGCCTGGCATCAAACCTTGAAAACCATGAAAACAATATGCATAATTGGCGTCAAAACTAGTGCTTGTCCAATAAAATGCGTTACTGAAATTTAATGCATTATTTAGTGAATTTACATATATTAAATTTATCTCACCAGTTGAAGGCAAAAACCAATCATTTTGACTCCCTAAAGTTAAATTGTCACATAATTTTGAAGCAAATTGTATCTCATTACACGCTGAAACAATAATTGAAGTATTGTTTTGTCCTGATCCAACATTATTTGATGTGCCCTGTATATCAAATCCATCACAACCCCATTGTTCGCTAATACTTTGGTCAGAGTTTGTAATTTCTAAATATCTCCAACCGCTACTGAAAATACCTTTATCAAAAAAAACCGTACCGCCCCCTTGACCAATTTGACCTACCTCTAAAGTTGTAAAACTTACTTCATTTCCATAAACAGGAATAGTGTTTTCTGTAATAACATAAGAACGTACATAATATATTGTATTATGCACAAATAAAGGATTAAGCAAATCAGTCGTAACATTAAAATTAATAATTCCTGATCCTAATTGTATCTTACTTGAATTTAAATTTGGATTAGGACTTGTAGAATAAACAAATCCCTTCTCAATTATTTGATAATCTAATGCGTTTGAAATAGCAGCATTGAAAGTTGCGCTGTTAGATGTAATTCCAGACACATAATTTGTTACTAATGTTGGCATTACTAGACTACTAGAGTTATTGCCATTATTTCCTAAAACAAAAAACTGACCATTATTTAAGAATATTGTATCACCATTATTTGAAATTCTGTCAAATCCATTTTGTGCCGTTTTTGTATGCATAGCATAAGGAACTGAAAGTAATTGAGTCTCACCCATAGTCAAAAAATTAGTACCCCCACTTACATCCATTCCCACTTTAACAAAATAATTATCATTAGCCCAAACAATAGTACTTATATTACCGCTTTGTACAGCACCTGTACCAATTACTAAATTAAACAATCCAAAAGCATCAGTAGTAACAAAATGATTTTCAGAATATTGTACACTTCCAGAAACTGAAGTTTTTAAAATACTTATCTGAATACCAATAGTAGCTGAAGATAATGGTTGTCCTGATGCATTTCTTGCTATTGCAGAGTAGTTAAAAGCCTCAGGGGGCACTTGAGCTTTGGCAAATAATGAAATAAAAAAGTTTAGAATAAAAAAAAGTATAAGATTTTTCATAGGGATTTAGGTGTTTATTGTTTATTAATTTACAAGTTTACCAAAATATTCCTGGAAGATTTTAACCTGAATAGTAATAAAATTAAATAGTAACCTAAAAAAATCCACTACTCTCCCGCCAGCAATCCTTTGAAAAATCCAATAAATTCCTGTACAGTCATTGCACCTTTATCTCCATTCTCTACACCCTGCATTCGAACTGAAACCTGACCGTTTTCAGCCTCTTTCTCTCCAACAATAAGCATCATTGGTGTACGTTTCATCTCAGTATCGCGTATTTTGCGGCCGAGGGTCTCATTGCGATCATCAACAAAACCACGAATATCGTGCATTTCAAGAGTATTTTTTACATTGTTGGCAAATTCTGAAAAACGGTCAGAAACCGGCAAAATAGCATATTGTTCTGGGGTGAGCCAAAGCGGAAATTTTCCAGCTGTGTGTTCAATTAAAACAGAAATAAAACGCTCCATTGAACCAAAAGGTGCTCTATGAATCATCACAGGACGATGTTTTTGATTGTCAGCACCTGTGTACTCCAACTGAAATCTTTCAGGTAGATTATAATCTACCTGAATAGTTCCCAATTGCCAGGAACGACCTAAAGCATCCTTCACCATAAAGTCCAGTTTTGGACCATAGAAAGCCGCTTCACCAAAAGCTGTTACAGTTTCCAAACCGCTTTCCTGAGTGGCCTCAATGATAGCAGATTCCGCTGCAATCCAGTTTTCTTCAGAACCGATATATTTGCCGGGATTGTTTGGATCGCGCAATGAAATCTGAGCAGTAAAGTCATTGAAACCCATTTTTCGGAAAACCAGCATTGTGAGATCCAAAACATTCAGAAATTCTGCTTTAATCTGTTCCGGAGCACAGTAAATATGCGCATCATCCTGTGTAAAACAACGAACACGGGAAAGACCATGCAACTCGCCATGCTGTTCGTAACGATAAACCGTTCCAAATTCGGCAATACGTAGTGGAAGTTCCTTGTATGAATGCGGTTTATGTGCAAATATCTCACAGTGGTGAGGGCAGTTCATCGGTTTCAGCATAAATTCTTCCCCTTCGCGTGGAGTACCTATAGGCTGAAAGCTGTCTTTGCCGTATTTTTCGTAGTGACCTGAGGTGATGTATAAGTTTTTATGACCTATATGAGGTGTTACCACCAACTGATAGCCTCGTTTAACCTGTTCTTTTGAAAGAAATTCCTGAAGGCGGTTGCGCAGAGCTGCTCCTTTTGGCAACCAAATCGGCAGACCCATACCCACTTTTTCGGAGAACATAAAAAGTTCCAATTCTGCGCCTAATTTGCGGTGGTCACGTTTTTTGGCTTCTTCCAACATATGCAGATAATCCGTCAGTTCCTTCGCTTTCGGAAAGGTGATACCGTAAATACGGGTCATTGTCTGACGTTTTTCATCACCGCGCCAATAGGCACCGGCAACATTGAGCAATTTTACAGCTTTTATAAAACCGGTATTTGGAATATGCGGCCCACGACATAGGTCAGTAAAATTACCCTGTTCATAAAACGTGATAGTTCCATCTTCCAGATCATTCAACAATTCAAGTTTATATTCATCGCCTTTATCGGTAAAGTAAGCCACAGCTTCTGCTTTGCTGACTTCTTTTCGCAAATAGTCATTTTTTTGACGGGCAAGATCAAGCATTTTATTTTCAATAGCTTCAAGGTCAGTAAGACTTAGCGTTTTACCACCCCCGAGGTCTACATCGTAGTAGAAACCATTATCAATAGGAGGTCCGATACCAAATTTAATACTCGGATAGAGGTTTTCGAGTGCTTCAGCCAAAAGGTGTGCACTGGAATGCCAAAATGCATATTTCCCCCCTTTGTCATTGAATGTCAGGAGTTTTACATTTGCATCATGGCTGATAGCGCGGGTTGCATCCCAAATTTCACCGTTGACTTCAGCTGCCAATACATTGCGGGCAAGGCCTTCGCTGATGGACATGGCTATGTCGAAGCCTGATACTCCCGATTCATACTTACGAACGCTGCCATCGGGAAGTGTGATGTTGATCATGTGATTTTAGTTAAATAGTGAAATAATGTTATTGTAAGTGTATTAGAAATTAGCATACACTACCAAATGTCAATTGATTATAAACTCGAAAAAATATCGTGCTGCTAATTTACAATGATGAGCGGAGAAAAACTAAAAAAAGTGGATTTTTTGGTCGATTCAATTTATATTTGTAAATCATCTTCTATTAAAAACCAAAAAATATGAAAGCTATTAAGTTCTCCATTTTTATACTTTGCTTTTTATTTGTTCAAAACAAACTCCTTTCTGCTCAATCCTATAAACTGTCAAACGAACTGGAAATCTATTTATTTGAAACTTCTAAAGGAAAAAAACTGAGCATCTGTAAGGATAAAAACGATAAATATCTGGTTTACAGATTCGGAACAAAATCAAAAGTTGAACTTCAGTATCCCGTTGTTTTAAATGAAGAAAGTTGGGGCAAATTCAGCTATAGCTTTTATTTCCGTGGCGGTGGCAAAGAAAATGCAGCTATGGACATCAATTCACTAACTTTTGTAAATGGCGGTTTCAAATATTCAGTGTATGATGACTACAGCGCTGAGACAGACGAAACAACTGTTGGTATAACGGTTACTCAACTGTCCAATAAAAAAGAAACCAATATAAAAGGTGTTCTAAAAACAAAAAAAGGCGCTTTGAGTGCGTTTAGAGATAATGATTTGGTGGATAAGGAGGAAGAATAAGCGTAATTGCAAAACATAATTATTTTTATGTTTAAAAGTCTTGATGCACAAAAAAATAAATATCTTCAGCTTTCGTTAACCTACTCCTATTTATTAAAAATAACGATAAATGAAAATATCTCTCACAATACTTTTTTTGTTCTTAATGACAGGTCATTGCATATTTGCTCAATCTGAAACTCAGGTTAAAGGCAAAATCAGTCATAAAGACAGTTCTGACCTGAGTATTCTGCAGATTCTGCCAGATGAATTTCCGAATATAAATGTTGTTTTTAAGGCAGAGACATGCAAAGGGGAAGCGCATTGGAATCTAAAAAAAGAAGATATGCAAGTACTCGAAAATAGTACTAAAGCTAATGTTGTTTCTCTACAGCCAATTTCAAAAATTCGCCCAATTTATATCTCCATGGTCGTTGACCATTCAGGTTCCATGTCAAATGATTTAAATCAACTTTATGACAGTTTAGGAAAGCCGAGATACACATACGATTACCGCACTTCGAAAGTCATCTATCCCGCAGATTATATCAGTCCTATAGCAGCTGCTAAATCAGCAGGAAAAAACTTTATTAAAAGTTTTAATTTTAATAAAGATAAAATTAGTCTAATTGGCTTTTCATCAGAGGTTGATCCTATCGTTGCATTCAGCAGCAATAAAAATGAGCTCAATGAAAAACTTGACAAAATGAGTCCCGACGGCATGACTGCACTTTATGATGCCATGATTGGAGGTTTGGAACAGCTTAAAGGTTTGGACGGAATGCCTGTTTTGGTTGCAATGACCGACGGTATGGACAACAGTTCAAAAAATTCTTGGGAAAAAGTAATTGAACTTGGAAAAAAATATGACATTCCTGTTTATATCATTGGGCTCGGATCTGTTGAAGAATCAATACTTCGCGAAATTGCCAAACAGACAAAAGGCCAATTCTTCCTCGCTAAAAATTCAAATTCCTTAAACGATATTTATACTCAAATCAGCAAAAAAGTTCAGGCTTTTTACGAATTGGTTTACTATTCACCAAATTGGGCTTCAGGAGATACAACACGTATAATTGAACTGAGTTTTGAAGCAGACGGCATTCATCTTTTTACCATTCCTGACACCATCAATCTTCCAAAAGAAGTCATTGCTTATATCCAAAAAAAGGAGAAGGAAAGAACTTACATGCTCTACGGCGGCATTGCCGCTACTGCCACTGTAATTGGAGCTGTTACCTTGTTCTTTATTTTTAGACGGCGCAAAAGAGAGGAAGAACCCGAAGATATATTCAGCATCAGCAATATTTTTCCAAATCCCAGCAGCGGAATTCTCAATTTGGAAATCA
>CAINVS010000207.1 GCA_903854205.1 uncultured Bacteroidota bacterium
CTCCCCCAAAAATGCATTGGTTCCGACTTGATTTTTTGTTACTTTTGTCTCGTCAGCTACTGACGAGACAAAAGTAAAAAAGAGCCCGCGGCAGCGTTATGCGATTTGAACTTGTTTCAACCCTTGATTGGCATAATTAATAATTACTTTCAATGAAGTCTTTTTCATTCTGACTTCGTTAGAAAGCCTCGCTGAATGCAGCGCTTCAGCTGCATTTTCTGCCTTCTCAGAATAAAAGTTGCATTTATTACTTGAATCTAAGAGTTATTAAAAAGGAAATCTGAAAAATAAAGATAAAACATTTTTAGTTAAATCAGGAAACTATGTTAAGCTGCAAAATCTTATTAACGGTAATTTGCATCTTTTTGTCTGATACTAAATTATGCTTTTTTTGTATCTTAGCCCTCTAATAGCCGAGAAAAAATCGGCTTTAGTCGAATTGACTTTATGTTACGGGTGTTTTATACTATAATTGTATCGATAAACCCAAAAAATCGATAATTTACAATCTTATGAAATTAAACAATTTAGGCTATCTCGCTCTTGGAACTCTACTTCTAATGGGCTGTAAAAATACCTCCAAAATCAGTACCTACGTTGTAGAAGACAGAGAATTGGACGTAGTAGAAGTGACTGCCCCAAAGACCACTTTTGAACGCCTGACCTACAACCCAAGCTATACCCGCAGAAATGACCTGCTGCACACCGCTCTGGATGTGCGTTTTGATTGGCAGAAACAACATCTGCTTGGGAAAGCCACTTTAAAACTCAAGCCAATTTTTTATGATACCGATTCCCTGCGTCTAGACGCAAAAGGATTTGATATTCAAAAAATTGTATTAAAAAATGGCACTACCGAAACGCCACTTAAATATGTTTATAACGACAGGAAAAATATTTTTATAAAACTCGACCGACCTTACAAACGCAGTGAGGAATATACAATTTATATTGAATATACCGCCAAGCCAAACGAGCTGCCACTGGGCGGTTCGGCTGCAATCACCGCAGATAAAGGTTTGTATTTTATCAATCCCTTAGGTGAAGAACCCGGCAAGCCGCAGCAAATCTGGACACAGGGTGAAACAGAATCTAGCTCCTGCTGGTTTCCAACTATCGACCGCCCTAATGAGCGCACGACTCAGGAAATTTATATCACAGTAGAGGATCGTTTTAAAACACTTTCCAACGGATTATTGAAATCATCTGCCAAAAACGCTGACGGAACCCGCACCGATTATTGGGTGATGGATCTGCCGCATGCGCCTTATCTTTTTATGATGACAGTTGGTGAATTTGCTGTTGTAAAAGATGATTGGAAGGGAATGCTTTTGGAGTATTATGTAGAACCGCAGTTTGAAAAGGATGCCAAAAATATTTTTCCCTTAACAGGAGAAATGCTCAGCTTTTTCTCCGAACGTTTTGGTGTGAAATATCCATGGCAAAAATACTCGCAGGTAGTTGTTCGCGACTATGTTTCAGGAGCCATGGAAAATACAACTGCAGTAATCTTCGGCGATTTTATTCAGATGGACAGCCGTTCTCTTTTGGATAACAGCGATATGAACGAAGGAATTGTGGCGCATGAAATGATGCACCACTGGTTCGGGGATTTTGTTACCTGCGAAAGCTGGGCCAATCTGCCTTTGAATGAATCCTTTGCAAATTATAGCGAATACCTTTGGTTTGAACATAAATACAGCCGCGATCATGCCGATTATATTCGCATGAATGAAATTCGCGGATACCTCAATCAGGCCACAATCCAAAATGATGCTCAAGCACTTATTCGCTACAGCTATGCTGATAAAGAGGATATGTTCGATGCGCACAGCTACAATAAAGGCGGTGCCGTTCTTCATATGTTGCGCAAATATTTGGGCGATGATGCCTATTTTGAGGGACTCAGAGTATATCTGGAAAATAACAAATTTGGCGCAGCAGAGGTACATGATCTGCGACTCGCTTTTGAAAAAGTGAGCGGTGAAGACCTGAACTGGTTCTTCAATCAATGGTTTATGACCAAAGGACATCCTAAATTGGAAATTACCCGAAAATTCGATCCGACCAACAAAAAGGTACAGGTTACTTTGGAACAGACTCAACTGCATTCAAAAAGTACTGTTTTTGTATTGCCCATGACTATTGATGTTTATACAGATGCTAACAGCAAACCGACAAGACATCATATCCGCATGACGGAACAAAAGCAAACCTTTGAATTTCCCGTAAATGGAACACTGCAATGGACTGCAGTAGATGCAGAACGTGTCATTCTTTGCGAAAGAAAAGAAGAACAGACTATACAGGAATTGACAGCACAGTATACAAAATCAAAACGCTTTGAGGACCGTTATGAAGCAATTCGCGAATTGCGTTACAAGCAAAATGGCAATCCTGAAGTACACGCTACATTTGAAGCTGCACTTTCTGACCCCTTCTGGGTATTGCGCTCCAATGCCATTGATGATATTAAAATTGATATGGAAAAGGATGCAGGCATCATTCAAAAAATTGAAAATCTGGCTGTAAATGATCCGCGTCCCGATGTACGAGCTGCTGCGGTTGAACGATTGGGTGGATTCAGAGACAAAAAATATCTGATTACTTTCAAAACAATTTTTACCAACGAAAAGTCTTATAGAGTTTTAAACTCTACACTTCAGGCAATCGAAAAAATCGATTCTAAAACTGCTCGTGAAATTGCCCGTAAGATTGAAGCTGAAACAGAAAGTACAACGCTGCTGTTGGCTATTGCAGAACTTTACAGCAAGAGTGCCGACAAGAGTTTGAGTTCATTTTATGAGAACAATTGGAAAAAAATGACGGATTATAGCGGAATAACCTTTTTTGAGAATTTTACAGATTTTCTGCTTGAAATTAAAGATGAAAGTTTTGTAGGTCAAAAGGTAGATTTCCTAAAAGAAGTGGGACTTAATCAGAAAAATAATCCTTGGCACCGTTATGGAGCAGCAGCTTCACTGAAAACGCTGAAGAGCAGTTTTAGCGGCAAAGCATTGGAATCAAAAATTCAGACAGCATTTGAAGAAGTGATCTCAAAAGAAAGCAATTCAACACTCAAGAATCTCTATAAGAACTGGAAATAACAGCGCAAAGAATTCCTCCGGGAATAACCTAAAAAATATGATATTAAATCGCAATGCCCGCTACGGCGGGCTTGTTTTTGCAATTTTACTGACGTTTTACTCATGCAGCGGCTCTCCTGAAAAGGAAAGCGCTGCATTGCCTTATCAGTATCCCAGAGATACTGTATGGAGGGGTATTCCCATGCAAAAAAAGCATCAGCTATATTTAAAAAATTGTCTGCCTTCACCTGTTGATACAATTCTGCATATTGCAAAATCTGCAGTTGAATTTAATTATTACGCTGGCAGGTCCGAATCTGAGTTGCCAAGTCTTGCGCTTCAGCTCAAAAAGCAGCAGGTTTTTAACTATCAGTTTCTAAAAGCCTTGGGTGTGCCTACTGACAAAGAGGCTAGGGAAAAACTTAAATTTCTTAACCTCACAGGACGTGGGCTTACGCATGTACCGCCGGAATTGGGCATTCTGAAAAATCTGAGCGACCTGCAATTGAGCGATAACACCATTCGAAGCTTGGGTGCTTCACTATTTTTTTGCAGAACATTGAAGAAGATAGACCTCAGTTCAAATATAGTGGACCATATTCCACCGGAAATCAGTTATTTGAATAATCTCGAAGAACTTATTCTTCGAGATAACCGTTTGAATAGCCTACCGGGAAATTTTTCGCAGTTACGAAATCTCAAAGTATTGGATTTGAGCAATATGCACAGAAATCTTTCTCGAGGGTACAATAATTTCAGTTATATACCGCCCTCTATCTGTAATTTACCCAATTTGGAAAAGCTTCTTTTGGAAAAACTGCCAATTAAATTAATTCCTGTGAACATTGTCTATCTGAAGAAATTGAAGGTGTTGAGCCTTAACGGCTGTTATGAACTGAATGTTTACAACGCCATTCGAATTCTGTCGCAAATAACTGAATTACAGGTACTCGACATTTCATTTACCGGAACAACAAAAGTTCCTAACGAAATATTACTGCTAAAAAATCTGAAGGTCTTGGTCTGGCAAGAGGAAGGAAACAGCAATCAGGAAGAGATTGCCCGTTTGAAAACATTAATGCCCAATACCAAAATATATTCAGGCAATGAATCCAGGCCATTTTTAAGAGGAAACTCCATTAATACAATTCTCAATGGTTATTGATACTTCTGTCTTGGAAGCAAAAATCAGTTTTGAAGAAGTGCTGGGCAAAAAACTTAGAGTTCAGACACTTAAACACCCTTTAGCAGGAGAAAAACCCATACTTGTCTTTTTGCATGAGGGACTTGGCTGCATTGAACTTTGGAAAGGGTTTCCACTAAAACTTGCCGCTGCACTGCAGATGAATGCTATTGTTTACGAAAGACAGGGTTATGGACAGTCGCAGCATTTGGATCTCCCTAGACCGACTGATTATTTGGAAAAAGAAGCATTGGATTGGCTTCCGGCCTTATTGGCTAAACTGAAAATTGAAAAACCGATTTTGGTGGGACACAGTGATGGCGGTAGTATAGCATTAGTCTACGCCGGCGCCTATCCATGTACTGCTGTCATCAGTGAAGCTGCACATATATTCGTGGAAGAGGTTACATTAGAGGGTATAGAAGCCGTTAAGAACCATCCGCAGTTGGATCTTATCAAACAAAAACTGAGCAAATATCACGAAGAAAAAACGACTGACATTTTCAGTGCCTGGGCCGATACATGGCTTTCTCCGGGTTTCAGGGATTGGAATATCAGTTCCTATCTGCAGGGGATCAGTTGCCCCGTTCTGATCATTCAGGGGAAAGATGATGAGTATGCCACAGAACTTCAGGTGACAAAAATTTTGGAAGCGATGCCAAATGCGACTGTTGGGCGGAAATTCATGCCCGAAAAATGTGCGCATATACCGCATCTGCAGGCAGAGGAGGCAGTAATTGATGAAATGTTGGACTTTATAAAAGGACTATAAGTCTGAGCTCCTTATCAATAATCCTGCGGCATTTTTCTAGCACGTTCAATCAGATCCAATTCCTTTTTGGAAATTTTACCATCGGAAGTAGAACGGTTTTGAGCCTCAGTATCTGAGATGTGAGGACCCAGATCTTTTGCATCCGGTGAAACAAGTATGCTTTTTGAGTTGCCGATAACAACCTGATCGAGCTTGGGCAGATCCTTTTTGGGTATGGTAACCTTTGGTTTGGTAGGCTGTTGTGCTGTTGCAAACTGCGAAAAGGCTATAGATACAAAAAATGGCAGTATATAATAAAGTAAAGTTTTCATAAGTTGCTATTTTTGAAATAGATAGATTATTTACTGATTGTTTCGTGTATCATTTTTGAATTATTGATAATGGCAGTTTCTTCCTTGGAGGATCTTCCGTCACCCATTAGGGCCATGTCATTTAATTCCTTTTCCTGTTTTTCCAATTGAGCTAGCGTTTCTTTTCTTTCAGGGTTACCGATTTGTTGTGTTAAATCTTTTTTGACAAAAGGTTTAGTTGCCCCAATTCTTCCTTCAGGGTTTGGTCTGTTGATCTGAGCACTTAAAGCTGTAAGGCTGTTTATTAATATCACAAATCCAATTATTGTCAGTTTCAAAGCTTTCATGTTTTTGTTTTTAGATTATAAGGCACTAAATTAACCATTTTTTTTCTTATTTTCAATATCTTTGCAGGCTTTTAAATGCTTTTTAACAAATGCCTTATCAATTTCTGAAAGCTTTTGCTGTCTGTCTGTTCGCCATGCTCCTCATATTTGCATATGAGGCCCTGCATCCTCATATACCTTTACTCGGACAATTTGAAAGCTCACATTTTTGGACGGGCTATAAAGATCCTTTACCCGACTCTACATTGTCTGTTCCCGACAGCAGTGAATTCGTAGAAGCGCTTGCAGAATTTGAATTCGACACCATAATTGTTGAAAACGACAGCAGCGGACCGACCAGGATGATTTATAAAAAAGGAGATACTTCTTTTTTTAAATCAGAACCCATTGCACTCAGCAGAGAAGACAGCCTCGCGTTGGCCGAGCTTGATAAATATACAGGTATCCACCACCTGAATGACTTTTTCAACAAAATGCAGGAGTTACGTCAGGGAAAACGCAAACGGGTAAGAATTGCCTATTTTGGTGACTCCACAACTGAAGGAGATATGATTGTCTCAGATTTGCGCAATTTACTGCAGGGTATTTTTGGGGGCAGGGGAGTAGGCTTTGTATCTGTAGCACCGCATGGTACAAATTTCAGAAGATCCATAAGGCACAAACCCAGTGATAATTGGACAACGGTGAATTATTTCAGAAAAAATCAAAATGCAGAATTTTCCTTCGGGTTATCCGGAGATTATGGCAGTTCTGCCGGAGCAAGTATGAACCGTGCGCATAAACTTTCTTTTAAACCGGCTTCCGGAAGCAGTTTTGATAAGGTTTATCTTTTCCACGGCAGGGGTAATGAGGGTATTATTCCAAATGTTTTGGCTGTATTGAATGGAGCGGATTCTGTCAGTTATGATTTAAACGGACAACAGGCTGTAAATAAATTAATTATATCAGAACAAAAGTCCAATTCAGTAGATCTGGCCTTCAATTTTCCGGCAGCTTTCCCTATTTTCGGCCTCAGCTTCGAGTCAGATAACGGACTTTTGGTCGACAACCTGGCAAAACGGAGCGACAGCGGTTCCCATTTTAGCAGAATCAGCAAAGAAGTGCTCAGTCAATTCCATGAATATCTTGGCTTTGACCTTATCATTCTTCATTTTGGTGCTAATGTATTGACTTCGAATACAAACTATTCCTTCTATGAAAATGTTATGATAGCTACAGTTCGCCATTTTCAGCAGGCGATGGGTGACATTCCGGTGCTGCTTGTTGGCACAAGTGACCGTGTTATCAAAGCCGAAGGGACAGAAAAAACCAGTCCGGCAGTATACGGACTTTTGAAAGCACAAAAAAGAGCAGCGGTGAAAACACATAGCCCTTTTATAGATCTTTTCAAACTGATGGGTGGAGAGGGAACCATGCTGAAATGGGCAAAATCCGGAAAAGCTGCCCCCGATTATGTGCATTTTAGTGCCAAAGGGGCCAATGAGGTGGCAAAAATTGTCTTTGAATATTTAGCTGATGGTTACGAGGCTTATGCCAATGAAAAAATAAAAACGCCAAAGCCCGGTCTGATGACGGATGCATTACAGGAACATAAGGTAAAAACCGGACAATGAAAAAAAGATTTATATTTGGCGTTTTGGCGTTTTGCGCACTTGCTGCAATTTGTACAGCGTCAAAACATGAACCGACCGCAAAAAAAATAAAAGTAAAACCACCGATAGAATATATGCCGGTGCCATCCTTTGTAAACGAGACTGCCAATTATATTCATTATAAAGAGCAGCTGAGCCCCTTTTTCGAAAAACTGCGACAGCTTAAAAATGGAGAGATTTCTCGTTTGCACATTCTGCACATTGGCGATTCTCATCTGCAGGCGGGTTTTCTACCGGGTGAATTGCGATATCTTTTACAGGCAACATTTGGCAATGCAGGCCGCGGATTGGTTTTTCCTTATCAGATAGCGAAAACAAATGCACCTTTCGATATCAGAACAGAGTCGAATATAGAGTGGGAATGTTCGCGTAATATCAATATCAATCATGATGTACCTATAGGTGTATGCGGTTATAGCATGCGTACGGCTAAATCCGGATTTACAGTCGATATTCAATTAAAAAATCATGAAGACCATTTTAATAAGGTCAGTATTTTGGGAAATAACTCAGAAGAGGCTTTTAATATTGAACTTTGGGGTGAACCAGAGTCTGTATTAGCCATCCAAAAAACACCTTTTAAAGCCGGTTCCTGTTTTCTTTTGGACAAACCCCGAACAGGTATGACTGTGAGCGGGAAAAAAGTTGTAGAGGGAGCTGCTTATTTTACCATGCAGGGACTGTTGCTTGAAAATACCGAAAATAAAGGAATTCTTTACAGTGCAGCGGGTGTGAATGGAGCAAGTTATTATTCATACAACCGTTCTGAACAGTTTATAGAGCAGTTGACTGCTCTGGAGCCGGATCTGATTATAGTTTCACTTGGAACCAACGAAGCTGCCGATGCAAATATGTCTCTGCCTTTTATTCAAAAACAGGTAATGGGCTTTTTGGAAAACCTGAAAAAAAACAGCAACTGCAAATCTATATTAATTGTTACGCCGCCAGATATTTATCTGCGCAGCCGCTACAAGACCAAGCACAGCATGGAATTGGCCGAGATGATGCACGATGTAGCAAAATCATATGGAGGAATTGCAATTTGGGATTTTTATGAAGTAATGGGCGGTTATGGTTCCGTCAATAGTTGGTTCAATGCCAATTTGGCCGCAAACGACCGTATTCATTACTCTATAGAGGGTTATAAACTTCAGGCACAGCTCCTGTTTAAGGCAATGATGAAAGCTTTTGAACAATAATTTTAGCGAGAAATACATGTTTTATAATAAATAAGCCCTTCGGGGCTTTTTTTTGTAAAAAACTGTAACCTTCCATTTATTTCGCATTAGGATATTATAACATCACAAAAAAATCAGAAGAGGTTAAAGTCTTTAAAAAAAAATGTAACTAAAAAGAAAACAGTGTATTACAAAAAAATAAAATAAAATAACAAAAAATACCAAACCTTAGGACAAAAAAATTCATTTAAAAATTTAAAATTCCACAACTATGAGAACTGTAAAAGTCTTCGGTTGCCTTTTGGCGGCCCTCTCCCTCATTGTCCCTTTCAGCCTCATTGCACAAGAGGACAATATGATGACAGAATCCGGGCAAAAAATTAAATCACAGCCCCGCGATGCCATATACAAAACCAATCTGGGCGAACGTATGCCTTTGGCTCATAATCACGTGCAAGAGCGTGATGTACTTTGGGAAAAACGCATCTGGAGAGAAATTGATGTAAAAGAGCTTCGCAATCATCACTTTTCCTATGAAAAACGTCACTTCGTATCCATTCTTTTCGATGCGGTTATAAAAGGGGATATAACAGCTTACAGCGCTGTAGATGATGAATTTACTCAAATATTCTCTTCTAAAGAGCTAAATGCCACAATCAACCGTTGTGACACAATTCAGATCACAGATGAAGTGACAGGTATGGTCAGAGATGTACCGGTGATGGATGAATTTAATCCCAATGCTGTTACGAGATTCCGTATCAAGGAAGTGACTTATTTCGACAGTAAACTTAGTCGTATGAACACCCGTATCCTTGGTATCGCACCTATTATGAACCGTTATGACAACAGTGGAAACTTCATTGCATCTGCACCGGTATGCTGGTTCTATTACGATGAACTGCGCCCTGTATTGGCTAAAGAAGCAATGTTCAGCAGTAACAGCGATACTAAAAATCTGACTTGGGACGATGTATTCGAAAGCCGTATCTTTGCAAGCTATATCACAAAAGAATCAAATGTTCGCGATGTTCGCCTGCAGGATGTTTATAGCGGAGTCGATATTTTGCACGAGTCCGATAAAATAAAAGAAGGTATTCGAAATTATGAAGCAGACCTCTTCTCTGAGGGTAATTAGATACTTAGGAAATACTGCAAATCCTAATAGTACTATAAAATTAAACTTTTAAGTTATATTTTGTGTTACAATTTTCAGATAATACGGCAGTAATGATATTAAATTCAATTTTTAGATATATTCTATTGCCGAGCTTCACTTTGTTGCTCGGCATTTCTTTTGTTTCCGGACAAAGCATGTCAACCGATTTTAAAAAAACAATTGATGGCCTGCTCAATTTTTCTGTACCTGCAATTGGCTGTACTGAATTAAGAAACCAACTTTTTTTTAGCTCGGAGAAGCTCATACTTTTGGATGCCCGTGAAGACAGGGAGTTCGAAGTTAGTCATCTGAAAGGGGCAATTCATATTGGTTTTAACAATTTTACTATTGATGCAATTCAGAATATTTCAAAAAAATCGAAGATTATTATATACTGTTCAGTCGGTTATAGAAGTGAAAAGATTGGAGAACAGTTAAAAAATGCCGGATATTTAAATGTCAGTAATCTTTATGGGGGAATATTCGAATGGAGTAATTTGGGTTATCCCATTGTAAAAGGAAATTCTTCTCACACGACAAGTGTACATGCCTACGACCAATCTTGGGGTAAATGGTTGAAAAAGGCCAATAAAGTTTATTAGCTTTGCAACTCAGAATTAAAAAGAGAAATGAACATAGAAAAAAAGCAATTTGCACTTAAGCTGCAACTCGAAATTATATGGTGGGCTGTCACTGCAATCATAACGTTTATGGTTATTTACCCCATCCTGAACAATATGGTAAAATATGAATATTTGACCAGTAATATTTTTTTTGTTATTGTATTCATTACTTACACACGCTATATTTTCCTTTTAAAACATACTTTTTTAGCGAATTGGCAGCCGATAAAATTTGTTGTTATTTTTTTTAGCATACCACTTGTTTTCAAATTAATAGAATGGATTTTTAATTTTCAGGTATTTTTGCAGTCTGAAGGTTTGCAAAGCTTTGCAGTTCATTTCAAATCAGGAATCAGTTCTGCTTCCCGCGATCAGCTGGTAAATTACATGCGCAGTGAATTCCTGTTCTTTGGTGTAGCCAGCACAGTAGCAGCCATAGTACTTCCCATCCGGTTGCTTATCTCTTTTTGGAGAGTTTACAATAAAAGCGGAAGGGTTTAACCCGATCCGACATTGGAAAAGCCCCTTCTATATTACCTTTTCAGGTTTTAAGAAGGGGCTTTTAATTATAATATTATACAATTTTACTTTTTCTTCGGATTATGATCCAATGGAAAAAGTCCAAATCTTTTTTGAAATTCTCCGAGTAAGGGATTCATTTGCATGAAATAACCGTATTTATCACGGTCCGTATTCGGTTTTGTTTTCGGTTTTACAAATTCTTCTTCCGGCAGCTCTTCTACTTCCACTGCGAATTGAATATGCGGCTTTTTAAAAGCTTCCCTCATTTTATCGAGCAGGGTATTATCACGGCTCACAGCATCCTTGGCCCGGTTACTTTTTACCAGAATATTTATTTTGTCACTGTCATCTGAAATTGTTAGGTCGACGGATTTGTACAAGGGTTGTGTGGAAACAGAATCAATTCCGGCAACATAGCCATCCCAAAGATTCTGAAGATTTTCCAAAGTCCAGTCAAGAACAGAATAATTCCGTTCATAACTCTTTGCATCTTCTTTTACTTCAGAAATCAGGCTGCTTAGCAATCCGCCCTTTTTCTTTTTCAGCTTATCCAAAATCGACTCTTTCTCCACAATTGGAGGAGTGGTATCTTCGGCGGCTTCACCCTGCACTTCTTCCTCTTCTATGCTGTCCACAAAGGTTTCAGCAATTTTGTGATTGGGGCCTTTTTGCATATTATCCTCCAAAGTATAAGAATATCCGTGCTGTTCGGCACTGTGCGGTTCTTTTGAAACGGCTAATTGGGTATTATGGGTGTTTTTTTTTTCTTGGCCTTCGGTTGAACCTGCGGCGGGAAAAACTACCTGTTGAAGAGCCTGTTTGATAAAGGCCATTTTTATAAGGCTCATCTCTACATGAAGTCGCTTATTTCGCGACATTTTGTAGTGGATATCACAATCACTGGCAAGACTCATCGCAGAGACAATCAGCGATGTAGGCATAAGTGAGGCCTGTTGCAGGTAACGATCCTTTATATTGCCACTCACTTCCAACAGATTGGCGGTTTCGGGACGCTGACATACAAGCAGATTGCGAAGATGCTCGGCCAACCCGTTTACAAAAATATCGCCTTCAAAACCTTTGCGTTGAATGGTGTCGAAAATGAGCATTAGTTCTGTCACATCTTCGGCCGCTATGGCATCTACAACACGGAAATAAAAGTCGTAATCGAGAATATTGAGGTTGTCAATAACATCCTGATATTTGATGTTATTTCCGGAAAAACTGACGATTCGGTCATAAATGGATAGGGCATCGCGCAGTGCGCCGTCGGCTTTTTGTGCAATAATATTGAGTGCATCCTCATCGGCTGTAATGCCTTCCTGCCTGCAGATACTGCGCAGATGATCGGCCATATCGGAGATTTGGATTCGGTTAAAATCAAAAATCTGACAGCGGGAGAGGATAGTGGGAATAATCTTATGTTTTTCGGTGGTCGCCAATATGAAAATGGCATAGGAAGGAGGTTCCTCCAATGTTTTCAAGAAGGCATTGAAGGCAGCCTGCGAGAGCATGTGTACCTCATCTATGATATAGATTTTGAAACGGCCTCGTTGCGGAGCAAAGCGTACCTGCTCTATGAGTGCGCGGATATGCTCAACACTGTTGTTGGATGCGGCATCGAGCTCATGTATGTTCAGCGAAGCGTTTTCGTTAAAGGCCTTGCAAGATGGACATTCGTCGCAGGGTTCGGTATCTGAAGTCGGATGTTCACAGTTGAGTACCTTGGCCAAAATACGGGCACAGGTGGTTTTACCTACTCCGCGCGGACCGCAGAAAAGGAAAGCATGTGCGAGGTGATCGCTCTTAATCGCATTTTTCAGCGTATTGGTGACATGCGACTGCCCCACTACACTGTCAAAGCGTATGGGACGATATTTGCGCGCCGATACTACAAAGTTGCTCATTATTCAGATTATCAGATTATCAGAAGGCAGATTAATAGAACTACAAATCTGAGAGAATACAAAGATATATTTTTTAAAGCGGAAATGCAAGTAGAGACAAGATTAATCCTGTATCTACTTGTCGCGTCTTTACCAACGCTGACCCCATTTATACAACACATATAAAAACCAAACAAAATGCGGATTTACAAAGCGTTTCTGCGATAAAAAGCCCTCAATTATCTTTTTAAGTTCTTTTTCATCCAAATGAAAGCGGCTGATAAAATCTTTATCCAAGGTCATTTTTCCCAATTCTCCCCGCAGACTGCCCAAAAGCCACTGCTGTACAGGAATAGAAAAGCCCTGTTTAGGCCTTTCAATCATTTCCTTTGGTACATGCCGGTATAATACCTTACGCAGCAGATACTTGGTACTGTTACCCTTTATTTTCAGGTCATCGGGCAAACTAAGTGCAAATTCAACAATTTTATGGTCCAATAGCGGTTCACGACCTTCCAATGCAGTGCGCATTGTAGCTCTGTCAACCTTTGTCATGATATCGCCCTCCAAATAAGTAAGCACATCTATCATACCCAGATAGGAAACAATTCGCTTGGGATCGGGCGAAAATGAAGCATCGAAACGGGAAATCCACTGCGGATAGAGTTTCTTCAATTCTTCTTTGGATATATGAGAAGAAGAACGGTTGAAAAAATCGAGCAGATCTTTTGCTTTTAGGGCATTTATGAATTTTGGAAATTTGTTGCTGATATTTTTGTATTGCTTTATGATAGGAAGCTTCGGCGCATTGCGTTCCAGCCAAAGGGGATCGACCCCGGCAGCCATAAAAGCTGCAATGCTCCTCATAAAGCCTGGTATTTTTTTGATCTTTGGATAAAAATTCTGTGTGATCTCGTACTTGGTATATCCGCCGAAAAGTTCATCGCCGCCATCGGCCGAAAGGCTAACCTTTACTTCTTTTTTAGCCATTTGGGCCACAAGATAGGTCGGAATTCCGGAACTGTCGCCAAGCGGTTCATCGTAGATTTCGGGCAGCAATTCCAAAACGTTTTCAAAGTCTGACTCTTTGCAATAAAGTTCATGATGCTCTGTGCCCAAATGTTTGGCAATAGCCTTGGCATGCTCTGCCTCGTTGTATTCAGGATGCTCAAAACCAATGGTAAAAGTTTTCAGCTTACTGCCCGACTGCTGCTGAAGCAAGGCGACAACGGTTGAAGAATCGACACCGCCGCTGAGAAACATACCTACCGGAACATCGGCTACCATACGCAGCTGAAAAGATTCGCGAAGCAGGTCTTCCAGTTTATCTGTCAGTTCTGTTTCCGAAGCCTGAGGAATTTCCGCTTTTTGATAAACGTCCTGCACATCCCAATAGCGGCTTTTATGAATTTCACCTTTATTATTAATCTCCAAAAAGGAGCCGGGTTCCAATTTATTGGCAAACTCATAAATGCAGTGCGGTGACTGAATATAGCCCTGCTGCAGGTAGAGGGAAACGGCATCGGGACAGATACTATTGTCGAAATGCGGATGTTCGTGAAAGGCTTTGAGTTCGGAAGCGAACATAAACAGGCCTTCCTTCCAATACCAGTAAAGCGGTTTTACGCCCATTCGGTCGCGGCAGAGTAGGAGATTTTGTGTTTTTTCGTTGTAAAACCCAAAGGCAAACATTCCTCGAAATCGGTGAACCGCAGCTTTGCCCCATTGCTCAAAAGCATGAAGCAGAACTTCTGTATCGGAATGTGAGTTGAACCGATGTCCCAATTTAGTCAGTTCATCGGCAACTTCCTGATAATTATAAATTTCGCCATTAAAAATAACAATACTGTTGCCCAATCGCATCGGTTGACGACCTGCCTCACTGAGGTCAATGATCGATAGTCGGCGGTGACCCAAATACAATTCTGTATCCGGTGCCCGATAACTGTCTGCACTGTCAGGACCACCATAATGCAAGCTGTCGCGCATACGGTTTAGCGTTGCGGAAATATCGTATTGAGCATTGCTGCTGCGAAGGTCCCAAAGTCCGGCTATTCTACACATTAAGAGGAAAGATGAAAGGTAAAAGATAAAAGTGGAAAGAGGGAATAGGAGCCGGAAAACAGGGGACTTTGGGGACAATCGGTCGAATTTCTTGCACATCGTTCTTGTACCAAGTACTAAGTACTAGAAACCAAGTACCTTTTAGCCCCACTGTTCAATAATCGACTCGGCTATCCTGCGGCTCATGACTGTAAACCGATTCGAGGCTAACAGATCAGACAACATCTGCTTAGCTTCGGTCATTTTTTCATAAAAGCTGAGGAGCAATGCCTTATTAATAATTAACATACCATAGGTTTCATCGTCAGTTTCAAGGGCTAAGCCTTTGTCAATCAGTTCGATTCGTTCTTTCGGATCGCTATAAAGGCTTTGCAGGCTTTTATAGGCAGGAGTAAAATTTGGGTTTTGGGCAAGCATTACGTTCAGTATACCCATTCTTTCGGACTCCTCCTTCCATTCCAACTGAACATAAGACAGATAGAGGCCTTTGGGGAATATGCCATTCTGCTCCTTTTCAAGCGCCCAAAGCGCAGTTTTAGCGGTGTAATAACCTTCCGGAGCCATTTGGTTGCATTGTTTATAATAGGCTATTGCCTTTTCATAATCCTGTTTCAGGAGATAAGTATAGCTAAGGTCATAAATTGGAAAGGGCCATAGGGGGTCAAGTTCATGAGCCTGTTCAAAAAAAGCGATAGCTTCGGCATAATTGCCACTTTGTCCGGCTTCCCGGCCTTTTGTATGTAATTCTTGCGCAGTCATATTCAGTTTTCATTTAATCCGGCGAAGTTTATAATATTGGTGCAAATATAAAAGGAATCTATGGAATATCACTAAAAAAACAAACCCCTTCAAAAGGAAGGGGTTTGCTGTCCTATGTAAATCAATAATGGAGAGTTTGGACTCCAATTGGAGTACCGGACTTGGGTGATCTTTAGTGCTGCCATTTTGTGGCTGCGCTCAATATATTATTAAAGAAGCTGCAGATATTTATCTGCTTTGTGTTTGTCTTTTTGGGTTTTAAGCGGAGGCAATACTGTGAGCAGCTTCTGACATTATTAAGAACTATACTGCTTTATGCTAAAGAATCATTAAGTGTGAACCTGATAAGAAAAAATTTTTAATATTTTTTTGAAGCGTATTTCTTTCACCAATATTGCCAAAAGCAATTGTTTTTTAAGTTCGGATATTAATATTTGTTAACCTCAGAATAAAAAATGATTAATTTCATTATTGACTTAAAACAGCATAAACCGACCTAATTATTTTATTTATATACATTGAATAACAATAAATTAAATCTAATTTTTAAATAATTTGAAATAGAATTATTCGAAATAATAAGCTCATTTTAGCGTTAATTTCTGCTTAATATTGCACTAATATTAGATTATAGTTTATAATTCGGATTTTCTAAACCTAAAATACCACTATGAAAAAACAGTTACTCCCCATTTTATTACTGCTGGTTTTTTTTAAGTTGCATGCCCAAAATCCCATTGGAATGACCCCAAGAACCAATCATAATAATCAGGCAATTATTATGAGTAATAATGATGTTTACAATACGGGCAGCAATGCTGTATTTTATGATGATGGGGCAGAGTTGGGCAATGTAGGAAGCCAGCCGATCGTCAGCACTTTCATTGGTACAGGCCAGGCAATGGAATTGTTCTTTACGGAATTTAAACTCCCGGCAGGTGCTATTCTGAATATTTATAAAGGAAATTCAGTCAACGATGAGTTATTGGCCAGTTTTGAAGGCGGTCAGAATCAAAAACCATGGAATTTTAAAGCCCGCAGTTTCACTATTGAATATATTCCGGCACCAAATGGGGCTACTGCGCCGGGTTGGCGTGGAGAAATTCATGAACTGACTGCTCAATACCTTTGGGAAAAAGCTTTATTGCCAGAAAGTGACTGTATTAATGCAATTCCAATCTGCAGTAATTCCACCATCAATACTTCAGCAAATCAATATGAGGATACCGGCTCCATTAATGATGATACGGGCGGCTGTTACAGTGGTACAGGGAATGGGGGATCTGTCTGGTATCAGTTTACTCCTCAAGCAAATGGCCCCTTGGACTTTGCTATAAACCCATCAGGATCTACAGATTACGACTTTGTTTTGTGGGATATCACTGCAGGTTGTGCCAGCAGGACTGAAATGTCCTGCAATTTTGCTGCGCCTTCAGGCCCAACAGGTCTTAGTTCAACCGGTGACCCAACCAACTCACAGGATGCAAGTGGCGGCAGATTTAATCAGCGATTGAATGTAGATGTAACCCGCCGCTATGCTATTTGTATTAATTACTATAGTGGAACTAATGCCGGATTCAACCTTACTTTCCAGAACAATGCTGGTTCGGTGGCTATTACAGATAATACACCGCCTACAATGAGCAATGTTACAGCCAATAACTGTGCAAGTGCTTCTTCATTGAATATTTTCTTTTCTGAATATATCGACTGTGCAACATTGCAGAGTTCAGATTTTACCATTCCCGGCCGTACGGTTACTATTACTGCAAATAACTGTACAGGCAACCCAAGCAAAACCAGACAGATTACAGTCAGTGTTTCTCCGGCATTAACTAACCCCGGTACTTATACTTTGACGGGTAATAGCTGTAATGACCTTTGCGGTAATCCGCTTAATGGAACCTTTAACGTTGTATTGGGCCCAGTACCAACTGCCAATGCCGGTCCAGACCGCACTTCATGCCGTTCTCCGGGTTTCTTCGGTATTGGTTTCACTTATACACAAGTTACCTTGACAGCTGCAGCCCCTGGTACTAACTATTTTTGGAGCGATGGTCAAACAGGAGCTTCTATCAATGTAAATCCAACATCTTTGGCTACATTGACTTATACCGTTTCCGTTCAGAATGGGTCTGCCTGTGTGGCAACTGATCAGGCACAAATTTTTGTTGAAAATACGCCAAGACCTAATTTAGGTGCTACACAGACAGTTTGCTCGGGTTTTCCGGTAACTTTATTCAGCACTGTTGCACCTGCGGGTGTTATTTATCAGTGGCAATCTACCACAACTACTTTTTTTGGTAGTCCTACCAGCTTTGTAAATATTGCCGGCCAAAACGGACCCAATCTAACAATTACACCAGCAGCAGCTTCTACCTGGTACAGGGTAATTGTTACCTCCACAAATGGCTGCCAGGGAACTTCTACCGTTCGTATTAACCAAGGTGCAGGAGTATTTGCTATAACACCTTCTACTCCTTTTGCTTGTGCAGGCTCTGCAGTTACCTTAACACTGCCTTCCAATATGACAACTTATACCTGGAGTACAGGTACAAATGCAAATCAGGCATTGACTGTGGTGCCTGTTACCACAACAACCTATTCGGTGACCAGTACCACAGCAGGTTGTAGCGGATCTGCTTCTGTCACAATTCCTGTACGTCCGGTGACAGCAGCTACTGCAGCAGCTGCACCTGCAATGGTCTGCCCCGGTGACCCGGTGAGTTTGACAGGTAGCCCTGCTGGAAATTCAAATACTATTACAGAGAATTTTGAAGGAACAACAAATATCTTTACTTTAGTAAATGGGTCAAATAATCGATGGTTTCAAGGAACAGCAGCTTTTGCGGCAGGAACAAAAGGTTTATATATCGGTACAGCCGTTGGCAATAATAATTATGCTATAGGTAGTTTTTTTAGTCCAATTTCAGCAACCAACTTTGCATTTAGGGATATTCCTGTCACAAGTTTCTGTAATGCAAATTTTGCTTTCAAATGGAGATGCAACGGACAATCCGGGCAAGCTGAACTAAGACTATGGTTGGTTCCTACTACCTTTACACCGGTTGCAGGGACAGCAATCACGGCAAGTGCCAGTAATATTTTGTTGGGTGGTCCTTATTTTGGACAGGCTGCAGCATTTCAAAATGTTTCAATAGATTTAACCCCTTACGCGGGACAAACTCGACGTTTGGTATTTGAATGGAAAAATACAGGTGCGGCGTTAGTTTTGGGCCCTGTTGTTGCCAATCCGGCTGCTGCAATCGACGATATTTCTTTTACCGAAAGTACTTCTTTCTCATACAATTGGTCAGCATCTACCGGCGGATTCAGCTCATCTGCTCAAAACGTCAGTGCATTTCCTTCAGCGAATACCACTTATACTTTGCAGGCAACCCGCTGTGATGGCTGTGTTTCTTCCGCAACTACGAATGTATCAATCTGTATATTATTGGAATTGGAATTATCAAAATTTAAAGCCAATTGCGAGGGCACTAAGGCAAAGGTAGAATGGGCCATTGAAAATGAAGCAGGAATAGATTCTTATATTCTGCAATATAGCAGTGATGCAATAAATTTTGAAAATGTTGCTCAGCTAAATGCAGGTTTTGGTAATTATGAATCTTTAGTTAATTTGTTTAATAATGCGGATAACCATTATTTCCGTTTAAAGCAGATTAATACAGATGGCACTCATTCTTATTCAAGTATCATTCAAGCTGCTTGTCAAGGATTTGAAATAGGTCAGATTGATATTTTCCCAAATCCAACTTCTGACAATTTGAATGTACGTTTCGGTGCAGATATCTCCGGTAATTATAATGTATCTGTCATTGATGTTTTGGGACGTACAATCTCAAAACAAAGTTACCAATTGTCATCAGATAATTACGAAATTCAAATTAATACAGTACAGTTAATCCCAGCAGTATATTTTGTAAAAATCAGTGACAAAAACAATCTGATTAGTCCTAAAATATTAAAATTTGTAAAAGAATAAAGCCTTAAGTTTTTCATAGTTATTTAGTTTTTAGCCTCCTGTTATACTTAGCAGGAGGTTTTTTTTAGTAGCTAATAGATTACGGTAACAAATTAGATTGAAAATAAAAGCCGTTTTCTGCATAGTGCAAAAAACGGCATTTATAAATAGTTTTATACAAGCATTTTATTCTTTATTCCAATGAAAAAGAAATAGCCTGTCCTTTTTAGGTTTTCCTTCGGTGGAAATTAAAAGATCGCCATTTGGTGTAAAACATATCCCTTCAGGTTGTTCCAATAGCTGTCTTGGAATTCTAACCAAACTTTTAATTTTTCCTTCTTTTGAAATCACCAAAAGGCAATTAATGCGCTTGGCCGAACTGATGTAAATGTCCCCGGTTTTTGGGTGAACAGCAATATCGGAAGGGTGTATAAAGAGCTCATCCGGACTTTCCTCTGCAATCTCTCTGAAGGCCCTGATATCCTCATTTGTTTCAACTTTGTCAAGGTAGGATTTGATGCTTTCAATGTCAATAGTGAAGGCAGGAACCTCATTCAAATCCTTGCTTTTGGGCTCCATTCTGTAAATGTGCCTAACAGCTTCGGTATTACCTTCGCCTTTATCTTTACAGGCTATCAATAGACTTTCTGAGAAGGGATCATAACAGATACCTTCTGTGTTGTGTGTACTGTCAAGCAGGGTGTTGATACTGCTAAGGTTCAGGCTGTTTTCTTCCTCCGGAGAACCTTCTACCACAGTTATTTCTCCATCTGAACGGAGTATATAAATGTCTTTACCCACCATTGCAATGCCCTCGTAGTCGGCATCACTGCCAAAATCTGCACTATGCAGAATAGATCCGTCATGCAGCGATACTACGTAAATCATTCCTTCTTCATCCTGTATAGCCAATAATTTGTCAGGATTGTAGAGGGTCATTCCGGAAATTTCTTTCAGTTCTCTGGGGAGTTTCACAGCGCTGAAAGGTCTGTCGAGGTTGTATTCAAAAGGGCTGATCATGAGTGGCATTTTTGGTTGCTTGGCACTGTCAATACGACAGCCAATACTGGAAACAATAAAGAAAATGAATAAAAGTTTATTCTTTAAACCCATAATTGCGTGCAATTGTCGGACATTTTTCATAAACTGCTTTTAAGAATGATGCATCGAATGCCATAACTTCTGTTTCGCTCATCGATTGACGCGGATCATTGGGGCCCATACATGATTCCTGTTCTCTTTTTGCCTTTTGAAACTCCGGCATCGACATCAGGTCGGACTTCAACTTTACTATTGCTTTTCCCATTTCTTCTGAACAGCCGCAAAATTTTTCAGCAAATTCTTCAGGAGTTTTTGGATTTTTATTGCCGCAACCTATAAATATCAGCATTAATAATGCTAAAAAATGGTATTTCATTTTGAATGTTTTACTGTATTAATATATAAAATCTTTCAAAGAGAAGAATTCTTCGGGACTGAAATCATTTATTTTAGTCCTATGGGTTTTGTAGTGATCAGGGGCTTTTTTTCTTTTTTTTAAACCACGGTAAAAAGCATCAAGCATTTGTGAATAATCATTTGTAGCGGCACGCGAACCAATATCAATTTTTTCATTGTTCAGTCTAAAATTTCCAATCTTATGAAATTTGGAAGCATTCGTATCAAAACAGCTGTCATTGACAAATTCACAGTCCAATCCGATGACAAAACCATCAATATCCAACGCACTTTCTACTTTCCTTCCGAAAATTTTTTTAGCGCTTATTTTAGAAAGATCCGGGGCCAAGGTGTCAAAGTAATCTGTAAAACACAGCCCGTACCAGATCCCTCCTTCGTCCTTAGAATAATCAATAACTATTGCGACGCCTGTATTAATACTATCTGCTTTGAATGAGACACAATCTCCTATTTGAAATTTTAACTCATTGATATCAATAGACTTATATTTTGGAGTATCATTATTGGAATAACAGCCTGTAATTAGTAATATAAGTGCAAAATAAGCTTGGTTCATAGTATTTCCCAACAATAATTTTTTAAAAAAATCTGCCAAAATTAAGGCACCGGATCATGCCCATGTCCGCCCCAGGGATGACAACGGGAGATGCGGCGAATTGTCAGCCAACCACCTTTGAAAATGCCATGTTTCTTTATTGCCTCCAACCCGTAATGTGAACAGGTAGGTGTAAAGCGGCAGGCAGAAGGAAACAAAGGCGAAATTGCCAATTGATAAAATCGAATAAGCAAAATAAAGAAAAAACCGATAAAATGGCCTATTCCTTTGTAAATGCTTGTCAATATGGTTGTTTTAAATTTCAACTCAATTTGATGTTTAAGCAGCAAACAAAAAATTATTTTGTCACACCCAATTCAAGAATCAGCCTGTCAATAGACTTTCTCATTGCTTTTTGCATGTCGGAAAAACTGCAGAGTTCGGTGCCGACGAAAACCCACATTCCTGCGATTCTAATTTCTTTTTCTGTCAGAAAAAGTAAAAACCGTTGTTTATCCAAGCGATAAGCTTCTCTAATCAGCCGCTTGAGTCTGTTGCGTTCCACTGCTTTTTTGAAATGTTTTTTTGAAACACTGAAACTGACCTGAACAGGGACCGATTGTTCTTCCAAAGTTCGCTCCATATAGAAAAAGCGCAGCGGGAATGCACCTGCCGAGCGTTTCTGTTTAAAGAGTTTTCCGATAGCTTTTTGGCTTTTCAGGCGCTCTTTTTTAGTTATGGAGAAAGTTTTCATAATAAATATTATTCCAATACAGATTATACCACAAAAGCACAAAACAGCCGACACTTTTGTATCCGGCTGTTTTGTGCTTTTATTAAGCTCAAAATTTATATATCTAAGTACCGCGTTTGCGGACAGCTTGATATTATTTCAACAATGAGCGTCTTTCGTCGGAAACTGTAAGGGATTTGCGACCTTTACTGCGGCGGCGGGCCAATACTTTACGACCGTTTTTAGTGCTCATACGCTCACGGAAACCATGTTTGTTGATACGTTTGCGTTTCGAAGGTTGATAAGTGCGTTTCATCTGTTATGATATTTCAATATGAATTTTAAATGGAATTATCCTTTTTTCTAAAGAGAGGACAAAATTAGAAAATATTAATCGTTTTGCCAAAGTATAATGAAAGATTAATAATTAATTTTTTTCCTATTATTGCTTAATGTGCTGTTATTCAGTGTTGGATTGGATTTTAAAGAAAAATTTAGAAGTTTTAACTTTCCATTTACCCGTTCATTGACATCATAAACTCTCTATTATTTCTTGTTCCCTGAATATGTTTGAGCATAAAGTCCATAGCTTCTTCCGTGTTCATGTCGGCCAGGTGGCGACGCAAAATCCACATTCGGGTGATGGTATCTTCGCTGTGCAGCAGATCGTCGCGGCGTGTACTGGATTTTGTAAGATCGATAGCCGGATAAACGCGTTTGTTGGCCAGTTTGCGGTCGAGCTGAAGTTCCATATTGCCGGTACCTTTGAACTCTTCAAAGATAACCTCATCCATTCTGGAGCCGGTGTCGATAAGAGCGGTGGCCAAAATAGTCAGCGATCCTCCAAATTCTATATTACGGGCTGCTCCGAAGAACTGTTTGGGTTTGTGCAGCGCATTAGCTTCTACGCCACCTGAGAGTACCTTTCCGCTGGCAGGTGCCACGGTATTGTAGGCACGGGCAAGACGGGTGATAGAGTCCAGCAGGATGACGACGTCATGACCGCATTCTACAAGACGCTTTGCTTTCTGTAGTACAATATTGGAAATGTGCACATGATTTTGGGGAAGGGCATCGAAGGTAGAAGCGATAACTTCGGCTCTTACGCTGCGTTCCATATCGGTCACCTCCTCCGGACGCTCATCAATGAGCAGGATAATGAGGTAAACTTCCGGGTGATTTTTTGCGATTGCATTGGCAATATCTTTCAAAAGGAAAGTTTTACCGGTTTTAGGCTGTGCCACGATAAGACCTCGCTGACCTTTACCAATGGGTGTAAAAAGATCTATGATCCTTGTAGAATAATGCTTAGGATCGTTGTTGTGAACTATATTGAGTTTCTCAGTGGGAAACATGGGTGTGAGGTGGTCAAAAGATACGCGATCTTTGATTTCCTCAGGTTTCCAGCCATTTATTTTTTCTACTTTTAGCAGGGCAAAATATTTTTCCCCTTCCTTTGGCGGGCGGATAGATCCCTGAATAGTATCGCCGGTGCGCAAACCAAAGAGTTTGATCTGTGATGGAGAAACATAAATATCGTCGGGTGAAGATAGGTAGTTGTAATCGGCAGATCGTAAAAAACCAAAATTTTCGTTCTGCCCAATTTCTAAAACACCTTCACCTTGAATGGCACCGTCCAAATCAATGTTGAAACGGGGCTTTTGAATCTGCTGATTTTGGTACTGTT
This sequence comes from uncultured Bacteroidota bacterium, assembly GCA_903854205.1. Taxonomy (GTDB): domain Bacteria; phylum Bacteroidota; class Bacteroidia; order Chitinophagales; family Saprospiraceae; genus Saprospira. Next base: position 23,917 of record CAINVS010000207.1, read on the forward strand.
GCTGTTTAAACTGCTGATTCTGGAACTGCTGCGGGTGTTTCTGTTCTCTGAATTCCTTTGGGCCTTCCTGTTGTTCGTCCTGAGGACCTTCCTTTTGGCCCTCGCTTTTAAATTCAATTTTTTTATTGCGATGTTCAAAGTTTTCGACTTCGGAACGTTTTATGAATTTTGGATTTACCTTTTTTCCCTGCGCTCTTTCTGCAGCCCTTTTCTCGCGTTCTATGTTTAATTCTCTTTCACGTTTTTCTCGGGGATCCTCATTGATCAGAAGCTCTTGATTGTTGTTTTCTGGAGTTTCAGTTTTTTCAATCTCCACAGTAATGTTCTCTTCAATAACTGGAATCTCATTGCGAGTCTCATTTTCGACTTCGTCACTACCCTGTATTGTTTGGTAGTCTAAGATTTTATAAATAAGTTCTTTTTTAGTCAGCCTTTTATAGCCTTTTACATCAAGCCTTTCTGCTATATCGCGCAGTTCAGGCACTAACATTTCATTCAACTGAAGTATGTTATACATACAGGTAATTTATTGATTTATATTAATAAAATAAAGACTTGGTAATTGGAAAAATCTTAAATTCTTTGAAAGTACGTACCTTCGGAAATCCGATAAACATAAACAGCGCAAAAAGCTGTCGTACAATGTCTCAAGGCATTGATAAAGGATGGTTTTTCTAAGGAATTGATTTAATGGCAGATTTGATTGTATTTGCCAATAAGGAGGAAGAACATTCGACTGCAATTGGATCTTACTTCTTACAGATTTGGTGGGAATATCTGTTGAAAAACGTAAAAAGTTGGATATTGTTGACTGCTAACTGTTTTAATTCATCATAATCTCCTGCAAAAATACACTTTAATTTTAAAATTCAAATAGTATATTTGCTAAAATATCAACGGCAACGAATGTTATGATATTTTTCAAGCTTATAGAAATCATTTATATCAAACACCATACCTTTATTTTACTATGCTACCTGTACAATTTATTCGCGACGAAAAGGAACGCGTACTGCTGAGTCTCGAAAAAAGAGGCTTCAAGGATATGACCATTCTTGACCAGATTATTGGGGCCGATGACAAGAGAAAAAATATTCAAAAAGACAGCGATGATAAAAAATCAGAGCTGAACCGCCTCTCAAAAGAGATTGGCAATCTGATGAAAGAAGGCAAAAAGGCAGAGGCGGATGCTGCAAAGGCAATTACAACTGATCTCAAATCTGCAATTGACACTCTTGATAAAGATTCCAAAGAAGTACAGGAAGAGCTGCAGGCGCTTTTACTTTTGGTTCCCAATTGCCTCAATACACTTGTACCATTCGGTCGCAGTTCAGAGGAGAATGAGGTATACAAAGATTGGCCAAATCTTCCTGAACTCAACGAAAATGCACTTCCTCACTGGGAATTGGCAGCAAAGTACAAATTGATCGATTTTGAATTGGGCGTAAAAATTACCGGCGCAGGTTTCCCTGTCTATACCGGTAAGGGTGCCAAACTACAACGTGCACTGATCAATTTCTTCCTCGATGAGGCAGAAAAGGCCGGTTTTACCGAAAATCAGGTGCCGCATCTTGTAAATACAGCAAGTGCTATGGGTACCGGACAATTGCCAGACAAAGAAGGGCAGATGTACCATTGTGAAGTAGATGATCTTTATCTCATTCCGACAGCCGAAGTGCCACTCACCAATATTTACCGCGATGTTATTTTGGAAGAAGATCAGTTTCCTGTGAGGATTACAGGTTATACACCCTGTTTCCGTCGCGAAGCAGGTTCTTACGGAGCACATGTTCGCGGTCTGAATCGCCTGCATCAGTTCGATAAGGTTGAAATTGTCTGTATCGAACATCCCGATCGTTCACATGACCGCCACATGGAGATGCTGGCACATGTTGAAGGGCTCCTGGTTAAATTGGGTCTGCCTTTCCGCATCCTTCGTCTTTGCGGAGGTGATACAGGATTTGCATCCTCTATGACTTTCGATTTCGAAACATTCTCAGCTGCTCAAAAACGTTGGTTGGAAGTTTCTTCTGTTTCCAATTTCGATGTGTTCCAATCCAACCGTCTCAAACTGCGTTTTCGCAGCAAAGACGGTAAAGGTACTCAGCTGGCACATACGCTCAATGGTTCTGCATTGGCTTTGCCGCGTATAGTTGCTACCATTCTTGAAAATTATCAGACAGCTGAAGGAATCGTCATTCCGGAAGTTTTGAGACCATACACAGGTTTTGATATCATTAAATAAATATCAGTAAGTACAAATAAATTAAAGGCGGCAATTTTTGCCGCCTTTTGCTTTTAATAAAAGAGCTCCAAGATCCTGTCGGGGATACAAAACTATTTTACAATTGACGAAAGAATTCATAACTTGAACTCCAGAAAAATATTTTATGAAATAAATAACATAATATTTAACCAAAAAATATGGACAAAGTATTGATAAACCGTATGCGAGAATTGCTGCAGGAGCATAACGGATGGGAACTTGAGCCAATTGCAAGAGAGGCGGCAGCTGAAAATCCCAATAACCCTGAAGTTTTATATTATTTTTCAGAGGCACTTTTGCTCAATTGGAATTATACTGAAGCGATTGATACATTAAAAAAACTGATTGAATTGGAACCTGCATCACTGCAGCATAAGCTGAGACTGGCCTTTGGACAGAATCAGGCCGGTGAATATGATGCTGCAATTGAAACTTATAAACAGCTGATCGCTTTGCAACCGGAAGACATGACAATGATTGCCGGACTTGCTGATATTTATATAAAGCTTTATCAAAACGAGAATGCAATTCCACTTTTGGATAAGGCTTTGGCCTCTGACGGGTCAAATTACAATAACCGCTTACTAAGAGCAAGGGCTTTGGTAAGTCTGCAACAGTATGACAAAGCTTTGGTCGATATTGATGCCATAACTGAAGGCGAAAATATTGAATCTGCTCAAATGTTGATGATAGAAATTTACAAAATAAAAGAGGATTTTGAAAAAGTATTGACGCTCTATAGACATTTGGACGAACTATTTCCGGAAAACGCCTCTTATGTATCAAATATGGCTGCTTATCTTGTATCCATTGAACGCCACGCTGAGGCAGTTGAACAATATACAAAAGCGATCAATAAAGAAATGGAAATGGGTTGGGATAGCAATTTTAATCTGAAATCTAGGGCATCAGTGTATCAGCAGCTACAGCAGTACAATTTGGCAATTGAAGATTTGAATACAGTGATCGAGAAAAATCCGTTTGAAATCGATGCATTTGCACATCGTGCGCTGGTTTATTTGGCAATGGGCGTTTCTGATCAGGCTCTGGAAGATATCAGTCATGCATTGGAACAGACTGATGAGGATGGATATAACAGAAATAACTATTTGAAAATAAGGGCTGAAATGTATGCTGAAGTAAAAAACTATGCAGCCGCGCTTAAGGACTATGAGGCCTTGTCCCAAGATGATTTCTATTCGGGAGAGGCATACTACGGCATGGGTATGGTAGCCAAAGAACAGGGTGACTTGGAGATGGCACTGGATTATTGGACTAAAGCCAAAGAAAAGCATAATTTCAATGCACAAAATGCTATTGATCAATATTGTGGGCCACTTTTAGAAGCGGCAGCCAATGCTAAAGCGGCAGAACTGGAAAAGGAATTTGCCCCGGAATTTGTAAAAAATGCCCAATCGCCTTTCCTGCAAAGCATTTTTGGAAAAATTTGGAAAGTGGATATGGACAAAACATCGACTATGATGCCTCAAATGCAAAATCTTCCTGAGGGAATGCGGGGAATGATTATGGCTGCTTTTGAGGTAATCTCGCTGACGCTGACAGACCGTGGTCTTTTTATGGCTAATCCGAGCAAAGATGACATCAGGGCTTTTTACAGGATTGAAGAAGAGGGTCCCGATTTTGTTAAAATTTACGGCGTTCCGACCAATGGCAAGGAGCCTAAACATCTGGCTTTGTCAAAAGATGGCAGTAATCTGGTGTTCGATCCGGGATCTCCCGATGGTACAAAACTCTATATGAGAGAGCTTCTTTGGAGGAAATGTCTACAGAGGAACGCACCTCTTTTGAAGATAAATTGAAAGGTCTTGCCTCAGAGTTTTTGGGTGAAATGACCAATGTGCTCAAGGATGCTTTTAAGGCGAAGGGTTAGACCTTCTAATCGGTAATTAAACAAAACTGCCCGTAGTTCCAGCCTCGGGCAGTTTTGTTTTAAAATAGCAGATAGGTTAAAATGGTTCCATCATCTCAAAAGGGGTTTCCGTTACCAGCATTTTTTTCCAAATTGAAGAGATCTTTTCCAATTTAGCGGCAGCAAAATCCTCCAGCTCTGCTTCATTTTTACAATTCTTCAGTTTTAAATGAAGCATCTGTGGCTCATCTATTGGCTTGCCGATTTGTGAAACGATATAAGCATGTGCTTCTTCAGCCAAGCCCTGTTCTACAATTGCCTTGCAGAGCAGCAGACAAAATCGGTTATAAATCTTTCCGATATGAGAAATCGGATTTTTTCCGGCTACCGCTTCCAGACTCATCGGACGGTAAGGCGTGATGAGGCCGTTTATACGGTTGCCCCGACCTACCTCTCCGTCATCGCCTGCTTCGGCGCTTGTCCCCGTAACCGTAAGGTAAACACTTCCATTTTCATAGTTGTCGGCGGTGTTTATGAATAGCTCAGCAGCGCCCGGGTTCAGATTCTCTCTGATAAAAAGCTTTATCTGTTCAATTTTACTTTTGTAATCGCTGAGGTCACTGATAAATCTGTCCACCATAGCAATGGAAACGGTATAATGAATATGACCGCAATTTACCGCCATCACTTTAATATCCTCGCCGATAAAAGGCATTAATTTCTTTGTTTTAGCGGCATTCAGCAGGCGCTCTATTTTTAAGGTCATTGTTTCCAATTCGCTGAAGGGATAAAATGCTACACCAAAGGAAGTATCATTAGCTAAGGGCATTTCACCCTGTCCGAAACGTCGGAATAATTCTGTCAGGTCATTGCTGCCCTTTTTTATTTTTACTGTAATTTTTACATCCTTTTCGTGATCTAGGAAGCGCATATTTTTACTAATCCAAGCTTTTGCGGCACTCTCCGCAATTTCCTGTACAGGAATTATCCTTCCATCAGCCTCATCTGTTGCTCTGCCGGAAAGGATGATCTCGATAGGTTCAATTGTTTGTCCTCCACCGAAAGCAGGAGAGGAGCTGCCGCCTATGAGCAGCGCTTTGTCTACATTGTGATGCAGCACGGTGCCAAATTCCTGAAGATAATATTTGCACAAAGCAATTGAGACTGACTCTGCCAGATGATCGCAAATGCTGTCGGGATGTCCTGTTCCCTTTCTTTCTGCCATTTCGAGCAGAGAAAGGGTTGGTAGGGATTCTATTTGAATGTTTTTTTTCATTATTTTTTTACAAATTTCTCTGTCCCAATTGCCGTCTGAATAAGATAAATACCGCTGTTAAGATAATTGATATCAATTGTTTGCATACTGTTTAGTATGCGGCCTGATTTGACCGACCTTCCGTACAAATCAAAAATACGGTAAGAATCGGCATCAGATTCCAGCGTAAGAAAATTCGTTGCCGGATTAGGGTATATTTTATCAGAAAATTGAGGGAGCCTGTTTATGGCACTGAACAGATTGCAGTCAGTTGGAACGGGGAGAGGCTGAATGCCAAAAAAACCAAAATCGGTAAATCCCAAATATTCAACAGAGCAGTCCGGATTAACGGCAAAGCGCCATTCCCGATAATTATCACAGCCATCGAAGCAATCTGAGAATTCAAAGCGGAAATTGTAATAACGAATTGTATCGCTTAGTTCGTAAGTAATTTTCCCTGCCAGCCCGATAATAGCATTTGCTTCAGCCAATGTTATTGCCGGCTCCATCTCCAGACTGTCCATCAATACATTAATATTCAGGATCTGAGTAAAATCCAAAACTGCCATACTTCCCCAGCTGTAATTGTTGAAACTCGAAACACTGAGGCCATATTTTGTGACCAGAGAATCTACAAATGGATTTCCGGTTATAGAGGTCAGATTCTGCCAGGCAGCTGTCCATGCATAACTTGTATCCACAGTTAAGATCATACTTTGCCAGGTCATATCTGTTGAAGTGCGGTCATGCATACAGTAACGGTTAAATATGGAATCACTTTCCGGAAAAGAGGAATTCAGAATTGCTGAAAGACCCGCAATAATCGTGTCTTTCTGATGCTGAGGAATATTTACATAGAGAAGATCGGGACTTTGGTATTCCCTCATTCTTCTGATGGCCAAATTGGCAATATCCCATTCGTATTCAATCAGCAACTGCGAATTTGGCGTACAGTCTGATGGCATCTGTGCAAAAAGCGGTAGGCTCATCAGTAAAAAAAGTAAAGTTCTCATAAGAATTATTTATCTTTTATCTTTTATCTTTTTAATACCCCGAAGCAGAATCGTCCCCTCTTCTATCGGCAGCTCCCTCCATTTTGCCATCTGGACCTATGAGAATAGCTTCAACCTGTCCGATACCAACCCGTTCCCGAAGGACATGTCCCATGCTTTTCAGCTTTTTTGCCGTAATTTCGTCGAAAGTATTTTTCTCATGATAAATCAAATCGGGCAACCACTGATGATGAAAACGCTGTTTTTGAACGGCATCTTTCAGCGGCATCCGAAATTCAATAACATTCATAATCACCTGAAAAACAGAAGTGATGATGGTTGCACCGCCCGGAGTACCTACTACCATATAAAGTTGGGCGTCTTTTTCAATAATGGTAGGTGTCATGGAACTCAGCATCCGCTTCTGCGGCTGAATGGCATTGGCCTCGGCACCGAGCAGCCCAAACATATTTGCTGAACCCGGTTTGGCGCTGAAATCATCCATTTCATTGTTGAGAATAAATCCAGCACCCTTCAGCACTACGTGAGAACCGTAGTTTCCGTTGAGGGTCGTGGTAACAGAAACTGCATTTCTGTCTTTATCAACTATGGAATAATGCGTTGTTTCTTCCGATACTTTCTTTGGTTCGCCTGCTTTTATCTGTTTGCTTGGCGTAGCTTTTTGAGCATCGAAATTGCGCATGCGCATTTTGGAATAGGATTTTTCCATTAGCGCCTCAATCGGTACCGGATAGAAATCGCTGTCACCCAAGTGCTCTGCGCGGTCTGAGTAGGCGCGTCTTTCCACTTCGGTCATGAGATGCACTGCAGCAGCAGTATGAAAGCCCATTTTTTCCAATTCCTTATCTTCTACCATGTTCATCATCAAGGCCAATACTATTCCTCCGCTGGAAGGTGGCGGCATTGTGATGATTTTATAATTGTTTTTGTAAGTAAAGCTGATGGGATTCCGCCATTTTGCCTGATAAAGGGTTAAATCTTCTTTTGTGATGATGCCCCCGCCACGTTTCATTTCAGCTTCAAAAAGATCTGCAGTTGTGCCTTTGTAGAAACCGTCATGTCCATTGTCGCGAATGCGTTTCAGCGTTTCGGCCAATTCTTTTTGAATCAGTTTTTGACCTGCTTTCCAGGCAGTTTTTTTCAAAAAAGGAGAGTCGTGCTGATTGGCTCTGGAGAAATTGGCCATATTTGAACTGAGCGAAATTGCTTCGTTTGCTGTGACGCCAAATCCATTTTCAGCCAATTGAATAGCCGGTTCTACGAGTTCCTTCCAAGGAAGTTTGCCATATTTTTTGTGTGCTTCATACATACCGGCTACCGAACCCGGAACACCTGATGCCAAATGTCCGTGCCGGCTGAGACTGTCAACAGCATTGCCTTTTGCATCAAGATACATATTTCTTGATGCGGCCAAGGGTGCTTTTTCCCTAAAGTCCAATGATGCGGTCTCTCCCTCCTTATCCCGATAAACCAAAAATCCCCCGCCTCCAATATTTCCGGCTTTGGGGTAAACAACTGCCAGCACAAAATGTACTGTAACCATTGCATCTATGGCATTTCCTCCTTTTTTAAGGATTTCATTTCCGGCTTCTGATGCCAATGGATGGGCAGAAACCACCATTCCATTTTCAGAAACAAGTTCTTTAGAAATTTTGTAGTTCTGTGCCTGAATACTGACAGACAGGACAATTGGTATAATGCAAAAAAATAAATGCTTCATGAAAATGGGGATTGTAAAATTGAAGGCAAAAGTATAATAAGGATAAATATTTAAACAGTTAGAAACCGGCTCACAAATTAAACAGTTTTTAGTGATTATTACAATTGAAAAAACCCTTCTTTTTTGAATGGAAGGGTTTGATGAATTTGTACTTAAATTTCTAATTTCTAATTTCTAATTATTTAAGATCGTATTTCTTAACAAAAACCAATTTGTTATTTTTCCAAACGTACTCTTCCATTCTGTGAGTGTCATACACAATTTCATCACTTTCAGATTCCATATCGGAACAGCCTGATTCTACCTTCATCAAGATTGTGTTTGCCTTTCCGCCTTCATCAGCCGGGTAGATGAAATCTTCACTTGAAAAGCAGGGAGCATCGGCACCGCTTTGCAGGTGTTTTACAAAATACAGCTTTTTGCCGTCCCAAAAGAATATATGATTGCCGAAGGAACCGCCGCAAAAATTATCGCTATATTCAATATCCAAAATACTCTCTACGCCGCTTACGCCTTTGTTGACAAGAAGATCGGCGGAACGTGCAGTGGATAGGCTGCCTTTGCCGTCGTATTCCAATTTTTGTATTTCTTTGTTGTTTTGGCAAACCCTGATTTGCATGGTCACAGCATCAGATTCATAATCAGCCATTTTCTTTTTTACAACCTTGGAAATCCCTACCAAAAAAATCAGATCAGGATTGGAAGCTGACTTTAGATTGCTGATGGAAAGGAAACCTGCCCAGATATAGCCTATTTTTTCATTTGCAGATACTTTTAACCATGGAGCACTGAAACCGTTCAATTCAAAATCAGTTTCTGTAACCTGCAATATTTTTAATTCAATACCTATTTGGAGTTTAGCAAGAACCTCACTTTTTGCATCCGGTTTTGAACGAAGATTTACAGCATCCGCCAAAAGAAAGTAGTTTTTATCTGCTTCGATCTGATAATATGGATTAAACTGATTGTCCTGAGCACTAAGCTGCAGTGAAAGCAATAAGGCAAACACAAATAAGATTTGTTTCATAATTATGATTTTTTGGATTTGGGATAATTCAACTCTCTGCAAAAACAAAGCCGATAACTATCACAAAGATAATTATCGGCCAGAATTATTTAAACAGCTGTGCTAAAAAGAAAAGAGCGGATTATTTTATACCCAATTTTTTACGGAGTTCTTTTGGAATACCGTCTTTATGCACCATGATATTGGTGGTTTTATATTTAAAATAAGCTTCAGATGCGTAGAAATAACCATCGCAGTCATTGGCTTTTCCCCAAGAGTTTTTCACAATAAAATATTTTGTACCAACCTGATCTTTTACCAATCCGGTGAAGTGCATGCCGTGGTCATCCTGAGTCTGATAGTTATCATAAGCAACCTGACGCATTTCAGATGTGATGGTTTTTTCTTTTACAGGTGCATCGAAGGCAGAGCTGGTTTTTGATGCTCCCGCATCGTTGAATTGGGAGTTGTCACGGCCTTTTACCTGAATGGTTGACTCATCTTCAGGCACAATAGCCAAACCATCGCGGAAAGAAAATCCTTTTTCGGAAACATCGCTCGCCCAGGCAACACCATAACCTTTGGTGACCGCATGTTCTGTGATTTCCATCAATTCTTCCAAAGGAACATTGTAGTTCAGACCAAAAGCCCAGTTATCCGGAACTTCCAATACAAATGGCTGATAATATGGCTGATGCGTGAAAGAGGTAATGAGTACATAGTCATCCATATCCAAACCCAATTCTTTGGCAAAACTCATAGGCGTATATTTTTTGCCCTGATAGGTAAATTCAGCAGGAACTGTACCCAAATAAGCGTCCAAAATACCGGCAATAGCTTTTTTCCAAGAAGTGGTGAGTTTACCCTGCGGATTTTTAACGATCTGCTCTACAACTGCGCGAAGGATTGCATCCATTTCAGCGTGGTTGTGCACTGTTTCACCGTATTCCAAACCTTTATAAAATTCTTCGGGCACAATGCCGTACCTTTTGGCTACATAAGGAATGTCGTAAAAAGCACCGCCGGGACCAAAATTGAAATTGCCGTGCATGCGTACATAGTTAATTGCTTTTTCTTCATAAGCTTTGCGTGCGATAAACATTTCAGAAAGGTTGTGTTTGCCTTTACCCATGCGTATGAGTTCCGACTCGAAAAAGGAGAGTGTGGAAAAACTCCAACAGGTTCCTGTGCGGCCCTGGCTCTGCACTTCAGTGGCTTCGATGTCTTTTACAACTGTAAAATAATATCCGCCATCCTTTTTATTGGTCATTTTGGCGGTCTCCTGTGCATTCAGCGTGCCTGCCATTACAAAAAAGGCCAGCGCAAAGGTTTTTAGTTTTTTGAACATATCAGTTAACTGTTTTTGTACAATGAAATTTCATCAACAGCAAAGTTAATAAAATCTATTGGACCCCCTAGGATGTATGGCAGAATAAAAAAGGGGTTTTGTCGAAAAGTGGTTGTTACTCATTGTATATGTGCTGTACATTTCTTGACGGCTATTTATAGAATCAACCTTCTTACAATTTTTGGGGAATTTTTCTATTTAGATTCAATTCAGGCACAAAATTGTTAGAACAGCTAATTCAATACTTACTTGAATTTGTCTGACGAATGCATTAGATTTGTATACCATTAGATTTCTAAGGGTTAATACTAACTTGCTATGAGAATGCCATTAAGCGGAAGAATAATAAAAAGCGGATTGAAACTGTATAGGCGCATAGCTTCTCAGGCCAAAAAAAAACCTGTCAATCTTCAGACCGATACACTGAAATCGCTGCTTAAGAAAGCAGAGCATACAGATTTTGGCAAACGATATGACTTTTCAGAAATTTTGAAAAGTGACGATTTAATTAAAGCTTATCAGTTGGCGGTGCCTATTCATGATTATGATAAAATTTACGAAGAGTGGTGGTGCCGACTGCTCGAGGAGGAACAGGATGTTGTATGGCCCGGTAAAATCAGGTATTTTGCTCTAAGTTCAGGTACTTCGGGCAGTCCCAGCAAATATATCCCAGTTAGTGATGAGATGATAAGGGCTATGCGTCGCACCTCAAAATTCATGCTATCTCACTCTACGCTTTTGGGTTTACCACCTGCCTTTTATGGACGACAGTTCCTCATGTTGGGGAGTTCCACAGAGTTTACTAAAAAAGGGGATCTTATCATTGGTGATGTTTCAGGAATTAATTCCAGTAACGTTCCTTTTTGGTTTAGAAATTTCTACAGGCCCGGAAAAGAAATAACAAAAATTAAAGATTGGAACAGCCGTATAGAAGCCATTGCAAAGAAGGCAAAGGATTGGAATATTTGTACCATTTCAGGAATACCGTCTTGGGTTCAGAAAATGATAGAAAAAGTAATTGAATATAATAACGTAAGTAATATTCATGAAATTTGGCCTAATTTCCAGGTTTATGTAACCGGCGGAGTAGCATTTGGCCCTTATCGCAAACGTTTCGAACAGCTGACTTCAAAACCGATTATCACACTCGATACCTATTATACCTCCGAAGGTTGTCTAGCTTGCCAAACCCGTTTGGACAATGAACTGATGCCTATGGAACTGGTATTGAAAAATGGCATTTTCTTTGAGTTTATCCCTTTCAATGATGATAATTTTGCGAACAGTCAAATTCTGCCCTCAGCTAAAGCGATTTTAATTGATGATGTAGAGGAAGGTGTTGACTATGCTATTCTGTTAAGTACTTGTTCCGGTGCTTGGCGATATATTTTGGGTGATACTATAAGATTTGTCAATAAGGATCGTGCAGAAATCAGAATTACCGGCCGAACTAAGCATTTTTTGAGTATTACAGGAGAACATCTTTCCATTGAAAATATGACTTCCGGTATTGAGGCGATGGAAAAGGAATTTGATCTGAATTTGCCGGAATTCACAGTAAAAGCAATGCAAGTGGACAATCATTTTGAACACCATTGGTTTGTAGGTTCAGACAAGGATTTTGATAATGAACTGTTTGCACAAAAACTGGACGCCAAACTCTCGGAAATAAACGATGACTATGCTACGGAAAGAACACAGAATCTGCTTAGTTATATAAAGGTTCAACGTTTGCCGGTAAATGTTTTTTTTAATTGGTTGCAGAGTAAAGGCAAAATGGGAGGACAGGCAAAATTTCCAAGAGTAATGAATGAAACACAATTTATCGAATGGAAAGAATATATTAAAAATTATGGATAACAATCAGCATGGCATAGTCCTTTTCGACGGAGTTTGCAACCTTTGTAATGCCTCTGTTCAGTTTATAATGAAGAGAGATAAAAAAGGTTATTACCGTTTTGCTTCACTGCAGTCTGATGCGGGAAGGGATCTTTTGAAAAAATACAATCTGCCTACCGAGGGATTTAATTCTATTGTCGTTATCGAAAAAGATAAAGTTTATCAGCGTTCGACAGGAGCCTTGCGTATTGCACGTAAACTTAGCGGAGGCTGGTTTCTACTTTATGCTTTCATTATTATTCCGGCATTTATTAGAAATGCTGTGTATAGTTGGGTGGCTAATAACCGTTATCGCTGGTTTGGTAAAAAAGAAGAATGTATGCTGCCACTGCCTGAATGGAAGGGTCGATTTATTGAATAAATGCGAATAAACATATTTACATTTAGCTTATAGGGCCTTTCCAGAAGTTTTCAGTAAGTAGATTGTATATATTAATGTAAAATTATTTCTGCTCTGTCACAGCTATTGTTTTTAGAGCTTGTACTGTATTGAAACTACTTTTAATTTCTCTTTTTCTCAGAATAGTACCAAATTTATGTCCGACTACAAAAAAAACATGAGAGTAATTATTTTCCTTGCCAAAAAACAATTCTATAATTCCTAAAAAAAATCAGTCCCAAAATTTTTCGGGACTGAATAGGATCAGAATCTATGTGCCAACTAAAATATTGCAAATATATGGTTAATAATGCACTATGAATTTTTTAAAGGCGACGCATGGTAGGTTTTTATATGCGGACCCAGGAATAGTCGGGAATACATACGCATAATGGAAATCCCTCCCATAATATAACTGAGGGAAACAAACATAGCCAAAAGGTAGTCTCCTTCATGTATGTGACTCAAAATAAGATCTTCTCCTATAAATGAAGTCGTAATGGGAAATCCCATCAATCCCAAACAGGAGAGAAGGAATACAACGGAAAGCGTACGGTATTCGTAGGCATGCCCATAGTATTGGTTAAGGCTGTAATACTGCGGTTCTTTACGTTTTAGATATTCTAAAGCAAAATATCCAATAATTGCTGAAGGAATTATTCCGCTTAGAAATAGGATAGTATGAAGAATATCGAAATGCTCATTGTGAGAAACAGCCAATGCTACCCAAAAATAATTCAGTAAAATCATAGACCAGGCCATTTTTGGATGATCTCTCTCCCCAAATGCTCTTAAAACCATTAAAAGTCCAATGCCGGCAAAAACCTCAGATAGATAGGGCTTTATGATGGGAGGAACAATCGTATTATTCACTAATAGGAAAATTCCCAAAAGAAAACTCGGAATAAAGAAAAGTAAGAGATTTCTGGTATTGAGAAAATTGAGATTATGTCCCAATTTTTTCAATGGGCCAAAAAGCC
>CAINVS010000208.1 GCA_903854205.1 uncultured Bacteroidota bacterium
AGTAACTGTCTTTAGTTTTGTAAGCTCCTTTTGAAGTAAGCCCAATTGTTCATTTATCTGTTGGTCAAGCATAATTATTTGCGAATTTGTTATTAAAATTTTTCAGCCAGTTAGAGTGTAGATTAAGATACAAAGCACTTTCAACTTCTTCGATTTTCTCCACTGCTTCCAAATCAAAACCGTTGACTTTTGCTTTAAAGGTATCAACCTTTTGCTTCAAGGTGTATATATCTTCTTTTGTTGTTTCTTGTGCTTTCAAGAAGCCATTTAAAAAATCCATTTGTGCTTCTTTTATGAAATCTTCATTTTCTTTTTCAATTAATATTACTGAAAATGATTTTAGTAATATAAAAACAAAATTGTCTGGTCGTTGAACTAACAGTCTTGTCGCTGCGCCTCGCAAATGTTTGAAATTATTTATTTCTCCTACTTCGGTGCTTACTAAATTCATATACTTTTCTACAATTGAAAATTCTGCCTTTAACCCTCTTTCTGTGTCTGATGGTAAATATTGAGGTCGAGCATATTTTGAATTCATATATAAATCAATAAATTCTTTGAATTTTTGACTTCCGTTTTCTTCAAGTCCAATTATACAAGCTTCTTCCATTGCATCAATTGCAGCTCTTCTTTGAATAGCAGTTTCTTCGTAAACAAACTTTATCAAGAAACCTAAACATTTTTGAATTTCTGTATTCCCTTTATAAAACGGAAGACGTTCAAGTTTTTCGTCTGTTTTCTCAGGACTATTGTATTGAAGTAAATATTCCTTTAGTTTTAATGTGTAATGTCCTTGTGGCTTTTTGCTTATGTGTGCTGAAATAGTTTTTGAATTGTAATCAACAGTATAATCATCAACAACACCAATAATAGAAAGTCTGTAAATAGCTTTGTATGTGTCTTCCTCGTTGCGGATTTGGGTAAACAAATTTTCAATTGTTGGTTTAAGTGCTTCTGGAATTGCTATTTGATTTCTATCGTTTGCTTTCTCAAATTGCTTTTCTAAGTTCGTGACAAATTCAGATTTATCATTGCAGAAATTTTGAGCCTCTTTTACCATTCTCTCAGTAAATACAATGTTGTTTTCTGTCAAGTATTTTGCAATACGTTCTATTACGTTATTTGTAAACGGAATAATTACTTGAAAATCTTCTTTGGATTTTGTGCTATCTAAAAGTTTCTCAATTCCTGGCTGTGATGATGCTTCTGTAAATTGTGAAAGCCATGTAAATGCAGTCATACCTGCTGGCTTTTCCGTTAAAATTATATTTTGAATAAACTTAGCTATTTTACTGGCATCTGGTTTTGCATCTTGGTGGGGATAGAATACTAAATTATCTCTATCTAAATAAATGCTTCCAAAGTTTTGATTGATATATAAAACTTGTCTTCCTGTATTTCCTGTAACTGCATTTAGTCGTACCGCTATTGAAAACTCATCGAAAATTTTTTCTTCAACGTAATTAGTAAATCTATGTGAAGGAAATTTTATTTCCGTAAGCAGTTCAGCCAAAAGTTTTTTCTCTTTTGAAATTCCTTTAAAATTATTTCTATGGAAACTTTGTAGAATATCCTTGTCAATAGAAGCTGTCCTTTCTTCGATTATCTCCGTTATGTCACCATCTTCAGTAACTGTTTCTGTTTTTTCGGAAGTAGTTAGTTCTTGTCTGTTGAATAAAACCAAACCAATTGCTAGTTTTCTATCTCTTCCTCCTCTTCCTGCTTCTTGGTAATAACTTTCTATTGAACTTGGGTAATTGAAATGTACGACATATCGAATATTAGGTTTGTCAATTCCCATTCCAAACGCTTTTGTCGCTACTAATAAATCTAATCCATGATTTACGAATGCGGATTGATTTTTTTCATTTTCATTATCCCTTTCTTGAATCCCATCACTTCCTAAAAATGTTCCGATTTTTATATTTTCAAAATGCTTCGTTAGTTTAGAAGCATTATCCATAACTCCGAAAAACCAATTTCTATGAGGACAAAAAACTAATCCAGCGTTATTTTCTTTTCCTTTTTGTTCGTAAAATGTTTCTGCATTGTAGTTGTCTAACCTTATATCTTTACCATCAAAAGCCTTTTTAGCATCTTCTATTATTTTGGGATTACCAGCAAACTCTTCGTAATGTTGGGGAATTGTATTGAGTTGTTGAATTAATTGAAATTGCTTAGCTTCTCCAAGAGCTTGTTTATTTTTCCATTCAATTCCGTTTTCAGGCTTAATATCTGCAACTACTTCTACTATTTTAAATTGAATTTCTGGTCTGTCTAACTTTTCAAGTCTCACAATTGCTGTTTCTTCAGGAATATCAAGTTCTCTTTGAATATCAGAAAGAACATCGTAAGATGCGGTTGCTGTTAAAGCGAAAAAAGGTAAATGTTTTCTTTCTTTTGCGACGCAATAATTTCTTGCGTTGTCGCCTAATCGTAAATATGAAGTTCTAAAATCGTGTCCCCATTCCGAAACGCAGTGTGCTTCGTCAAT
>CAINVS010000209.1 GCA_903854205.1 uncultured Bacteroidota bacterium
TCTTCTCAAATACAACATTAAGTTTGAAAGGAGTTGGTACAAACGAGAATAAGGCGTTTATAGAAGCCTTGAAAACCATTAATCCTAAGAACAAGGAAGTTTTAGCGTTTTTAGAAGAGGGAAAAACGAAAATTATTAGTTATTATAATACACAATGTGATTTTATATTAAAAAATGCCAACGCACTTGCAGAGCAATTTAAGTTTAATGAGGCTATTTATGAATTAATGGTGGTTCCAGAAGTTTGTAAAGAATGTTATTTTAAAACGAAAGATGAAGCAGGTGTTATTTTTAAAAAGAAAACAGAAAGTGATTGTTCTGAAAAGCTAAATGAAGCAAAATTAATTTGGGCAGCTGAGCCAACCGAAATTGGAGCATTAAAAGCATCAGCTATTATGATAAATATTATTCCATCTGATAATTGTAAAGCAGAAATAAATAAACTAGCAGGTGAAATAAAAAACAAACTGCAATTAGAACAAAAAAAGAAATATGATTTTGATATGCTTGAAATGGAAAAACGCTATGACACTGAACAAAAAATAATTGATGCACAGAAAGAAATTTCGATTGAATATTTAAGAAATCAACCTAAAACCGTAACTTATAATAACATTTATTGGAGGTAATTATGGAAAATATTTTTAAGATATATGGTGCATACGAATGGAATTTAAAAGCTCAAAAAGCGAAAAATAAATATTCGACACTAGCTTTTAAAAGTTTAATAAGCCAATTAGAAAATAGAGTTTCTAATAACCTCAAAGACGATAGTATTAAAATTAGATATAATCGTTTAAGAGCCACTGCTGGTTCATATTTATTGGATGGGATAATTGATAGGTTGAATAATTGTGATGCTTTAATATTTGATATAACTAATCACAACCCAAATGTGATGTTTGAATTAGGAATTGCCATTGTTACTTCTCGTCAAATAAAATCTAGGAAAGTCTATATTATTTGTGAAGGTAAAGATTTTAAGTCTGCCGATATTCCTTCTGATCTTCAAGGTTATTTCATTTCGTTATATGAAATAAAAAATAATAAAGCAGAATTTCATGATAGCAATTCACTGGCAATGAGTTTAGTTTCTGAAATTGCCGATAAGTTTATAAAATCATATATTGAAGATGAAAACTAGGATTTTATTTTATTTTATTTTTATCGCGTCAAGCGCTCTTGCCCAATCTTTCAGCGATGAAAAAACTTCGGCAATTAATTTCGTAAAGCGTGTTTATGCTTCATCTCCATTCGAGGGAGTAAAGAAACTTGAAGGGGAATCAGGAAATTACTACGCAGTTTCTGTTACATTGATCAATATTCCCAAAGACTCTGTACTTAGTGTAGTTCCAAAAGCACAATCAAAAGCTCAGCTTAGTGCAGAACAAGGTTTTGCCGAACCATGTGTGAAGTTTGAAATGATTGACAGATTAGAAAAAGGCAATCAAAACACGTATCTTTTCTTGTGCACAACGCTAGAAGAATTTATTACCGACATTATTAAGAAAAAAAGTATTGACGGTGCACGCATCATTTCTGCACCAGCTAATAAATATATTGTTAGCACCATAACTTTAGAAAACGCAAAATATACTACTCCTGAAATGCGAGATAAAGCAGCTTTTATGAAAGCAAAGCAATTGGTTAACACACTCGTAAATGGGTCAACCATCACATCAGACCAGATAATCAGGACTGACGAAAACGATATTAGAACAGAAATAACCATCACCGAAATAGTTAAAGAACATGCCATAGGCTTTATTCAAGGCTTGGAATTACTTTTCGCCAAAGAAATAATTCAAAACAAAACAACCTATGTATATTACTCAAATATTTAATCCCAAAAGCATGAATAAACTCAAACCAATAATTGCTTTATTAGTGCTAACATTTTTCTCTTTTGGAGTATTTGCACAAACAAATAGTAAAGATGTAAGCATTACCTCAAGTGGTAGTGGTAAAACCTTGGAGGATGCAAAACAAGCGGCATTGCGAAGTTCTACTGAACAGGCCTTTGGTGCTTTTATTTCTTCAAAAACAGAAATGTTCAATGACCAGGTGGTGGCTGACCAAATGGCATCGGTTTCCAGCGGAAACATTAAATCCTATGAA
>CAINVS010000210.1 GCA_903854205.1 uncultured Bacteroidota bacterium
AACGACAATAACTTCAGTCAGATTCATGCGGCTGTGGCCGGAATGCAGCAGGGCAAAGAACAGGCGATCAGAGATATCAGTTCTACAAATTGTCTGACTAGCGGACAGATTGGACTTTTTACCGGATTAATAGCAGGAGATCAGGCGAGGTACGATTATTTGATATTTGCAAAACCTTTCTGTTCCGATCCTCAGTACTATGCTAATTTAGGTAATAACATTCAAAATCTTGTGCTTCGTCAACAGTTTCAGCAGCAAATTGCACCACCTGTTGTGCAGCCGCTGAATCCGCAGCATATCCCCAATCATAGTAACAATGCGCTTGCTATTCAACAGCCCCAACAGCAAAGTCAGCCGCAATTGCAAATAAATGAATCCCGACCGCAGCCCATAATTGTTCCTTCTCCGATACAGCCTGTAGTTCAAAACATACAGCAGGCACAACCAATATATTATCACAGCCCTATTTCAGGTTACAATGGAAGAATCGGCTGTGCAACGCCAATGGATGAAGCATCCTTTATTAATATCTTCAATACTTTGGAAAAAGAAAGTTTTGATAATAAAAAATTGGAACGTTTTAAACAGTTGATCTCCGGAAAATGTGTGAGTGCAGATCAGCTTGACAAGCTTTTGGCAAGTTTCGATTTTGAAAACAATAAATTGACAGCGGCAAGATATGCATTGGCTTCTACTCATGACCTTGATAATTATCTGAAAGTAAAAGAAGATTTTACATTCGGTACCAATCAGAAAGATTTAGAGAATCATTTTAACAGCAATGCAGCCCAATATGTCAGTAAAGCTGCATATTTGAAGCCATCAGAAACTCAGGCCGCAAGTGCTTATACCGGTCGCCGTGGTTGCAACCTGCCTATGGGCGGGATTGAATTTGCCAATGTTTACAAATCGGCCAGAAATGAGAGTATTGATGCTAAAAGAGTACAGCTTATCAGCAATTCAGTTGGAGCACGCTGTATGTCAGTAGATCAGGTAGAGCAATTGTCAAAACTTTTCAGTTTCGATAATTACAAACTTGATTTTATGAAATATGCCTATCCGAAAACCTATGATATTGATAATTTTAACCGCTTAGAATCCCTGTTCAGTTTTGACAGTTATAAAAAAGATTTTAGAGCTATTTTGAAATAAATCTGTAAATAAAAAGAGGTTAGTCCGAGTATAAACTCATAGACTAACCTCTTTTTTTATTAATATTGATTTTTTTATTCCTGAAGTTTTGATCCATAGGCCAAATCACCCGCATCGCCGAGTCCCGGGACAATATAGGATTTTGCAGTAAGCTCTTCGTCGATAGCACCAACCCAAAGCTGAACTTTTGGATGCATGCGCAGCAAATGGTCAATACCATCCTGAGCAGCAATGGCTACAGCGACATGAATATCGCTTGGTTCACCGTGTTTCAGCAATTCATTCAGGCAGACCTCCAAGGATGCTCCTGTGGCCAGCATCGGATCGGATATAATGAGTACAGAATCTAGTAGTGGCGGGCAGGAGACATAGTCGAGACTAATCTCAAAACTTCCGTCTTTGTGATGTCTGCGATAGGCCGAAAGAAAGGCATTTCCTGCTCTGTCAAAAATATTGAGCATGCCCTGATGCATAGGCAGTCCTGCACGCATTATAGTTGCCAAAACAGGCTGTTGAACCGGCAACATTATCTCTGATTCCCCAAGTGGAGTTTCCACTTTTTTTTTCTCGTAAGTCAGCGTTTTACTGATCTCATAGGCTAAGATTTCGCCCAAACGTTCCAAATTTTTTCGAAAACGCATAGGGTCATGCTGAATTTCAACATCGCGCATTTCAGCCAAAAACTGATTGGCTACAGTATTTTGTTTCGACAGATTAAAAATTTTGGGCATCAGTTAAGGTTTAGAATAATGTTATATAATTGAAATCATTTGGTAAAACTAAGAAAATCAATTATTTGTTATGATGACCTAACTCAGTTTTAACAACATTTTTCACAGAATATGCAATGATACTTAAATAGCCTAATATTTCCAATTTTCATATTCCAAATAAATTTGGATAATATGGCATTTGAGACTAATTTAGCAAGCAAAACAGAAAAGTGTTAATAAACAAAAGTTTGATCTTTCTTACTAAATACCAAAACTCAATTAAAATGAAAAATTTAACATTATTTTTTGCACTGTTTTCAATGCTTTTAGGTTTCCAAAGTTGTGACAATTTGACGCTCAATGAAAAAGAAAGAAAAGTAAAAGGTGCATGGGTACAGGATCTGGCTATTGCAAAACTTTATTTTGAAATGAATGGTGATAAAACTTTCCAGGCATTTGCACAGTCTTCCATAGTAAAAGGCGTAGTTGTGAAATGGAAAGGAACCTGGGAAGTGGATGGTGATCAGCTGAAAACCGATATTAATGAAGGGCCAACTGTTCAGACAGCTATAGTGGATGCAAAAGTGGGCGGTATACTCGAAAAATTGGGTATTGACAACAGTAAAATTGCGTTCAAAGGTAAAATAAATACTGCCGACGCAGAAAGCATCAATATGAATATTGTCAACGGAGTAAAAGTAAACTGGAAAAAAGCTGATTTGGAAAAAATTGAAAAATTGAAAAGCAAAAGCGCAGAATAAAACATTCAGTTTTTCTGTAAACACCAGCTTGTCATACTTCTGAGGTTATCAACTACAGTTGTTTTGAGGGGTTCGTATGCTGTGGCATTCAGTTCCAGGTTGTATTTCGCAATCATTTCAACACTAAGCAGATAGCGTTCACTGCCATCAGGCAGCAGGAAGCGGCCATCAGGAAGCGGCATTACGAGGTTTTTGATGCCAATGTCTGTAGCCAGCCTGGCAAATAGATAGCCGCCCGGTTTCAGTAGAGACCAGGCGGCTTTCAGCATTTCCTCAAAATGAGTTTTATCTTTGGCAAAATGTAAAACGGCATTGCAGATAACGAGGTCGAAACTGCCATTTTCAAAAGGCAAATTCCGGTCGATGTTTCCAACAATAAATTGTTCGGTTGCTGCTTTAGTATTTAATCCGGCCGCCAGGCTTTGTACTTCTCTTATTGCATCAGGATTGCTGTCAATGCCATAGACTTCGTGACCGTTTTTTAGAAAATATATCAGGTTTCTGCCCTTGCCGCAACCCAGATCTGCCACCCTTTTACAAGATTGAAACCTACCTTTCAGCAGTTGGTCAAACAGATAAATGTCAATATCTCCAAATTGTTCCTTAATCTCATTCATAAGTAATCAAAAAAGCCAATCGGGTTGCGATTGGCTAAGGATAATTTATATTCTAATCAGAATGATATCATTGGCTTTATCAAGAATTGCTAATTTCTTTTCATCAATACTTGTTATT
>CAINVS010000211.1 GCA_903854205.1 uncultured Bacteroidota bacterium
ACATCAAATATTTCTTCCATTTTTTTATCAAAGTTATTCATAGTTATTTTTATTCATTAAGAAAGTATTGTAGACCAAAAAAGACAACTTCTTCAATGCCTTCGATACGGCTTTTTCTTGGAGTCCAATTGGAATAGACAAGTGTTGTACCCAGAGGGTACTGTCTTCTGTGGTCAACTTTATAACCGTCTGTTAATAATAGTGGATTCATAATTAAGATAAAAGATAAAAGATAAAAGATAAAAGATGAAAGGCTGTAGTACCTAGTACCTAGTAACCAATGGGTTAAATGTTAAATAAGGTCTTCCAATTTGAATTGTGTAACGCGTTCGTCCTTGATATCGCTGAAAGAATCAGTTGTATAAATGCCTTTGAAATGTTTGAAAAGATCGTCGAAGCCTTTGCTGAAAATTCCGTGGCTGACTGCCAGATATAGGTTTCCGGCGTTTTTCTTTTTGAGTTCCTCTGCCAAGCCATTGAAGGTGCCACCGCCATCGCAGATGTCATCCACAATTAAACAGTTTTTGCCGCCAAGATCATCAGTGTTTACGCGGAATCCGGTCAGTTTGCCGGTTTTGACATCTCTCATTTTACCACATTCCACTACAGGAACACCTTCCAGTGCTTCCGACACTTTGTAGATTTTTTTCAGGGCACCGCCATCGGGAGCGGCCAAAAGCACTTCTTCCCCAATGTCCTCCATAACCTTGCCGATAAAATCGTAGTTGTAAATAACTTCACAATTGTTGAGCAGGGCAGGAGTGACCTCAGAATGCGGGTCAAAAACAGTAATTTTGTCAAGTTTCAGGCTATTGAAAATTTCAGCCATTACTTTTACGGAAAGCGGCTCGCCCTTTACCATCACACGATCCTGTCTCGCAGCCGGAAAATAGGGAATCATCAGTTCCAATCTGCCGGTACCCATCCTGCGAAGGGCATCAGCTGCCAATAAAATCATACCCACATCATTAAATGATCTGATTCGATGTGTAATAGTTACCTCATTTGAATGTGATCCGCTGATTTTGATATGCGACTCACCACCAGGGAAATCGAAGCATTCGAAGGGGATTTCTTCGCCCATGTAGGGATTGAAAGATTTATCAAGATTTAAATACATAGATTAAAGATCTGTTAGGGTTAATATAGTTTGCTTGCTTTATAAGCAAAGGTAGGAAAGAAAAGTTCAATTTAGAAAGAATTTTTTGTTTCGCGCAATAAAATAAGTAGAATATTGCCAATCTACTGATAAAATATGAAAAAGGAAGATGAAACTTAGTTTGATTTTACTCAAAAAAAAATAGCCCAGGGATTCCTGAGCTATTTGCGGATATAATTTCTGAACAAGTTTATTTTACGGTCAATTTTAATGTTTTAACGGTGCTTTTCCCACTTATTCTTAAAAGATACATAGCAGGTACAAAGCCTTTCAGATCAAGTTCTTTGCTCGATTCACCAGCCTGAACAACTGTTTCTCTGAGAATACGGCCATCAACTGAGATAATCTGCAGCAAAACCTGTTCTTTCAGCGCTGTATTGAATCTCAAAACAGTTGAAATACTGCTTGGATTCGGACTGAGTTCTGCATTGAAATCATTGCCAATCTGCACAGTGCCGGAAGCTGAAACAGTAATAATTTGAGTATAAGGACAACTTGTATTGCCATTCGCTATAAGTTCAACAGTATAAGTTCCCGCAGTTGCATAGCTGTGCAGTGGGTTTTGAGCAGTAGAACTATTTCCATCGCCAAAATCCCAAGCCCATGATGTGGCATTTGCTGAAATATCTGTAAACTGTACATCAAAAATATTTGTGCTGTATGTATAAGCGGCACCATCTACATTTACAACAACTGGAACCTGAGCACTGCGGCAGGCTGCTTCCTGAACTTCCCAATCATATAAATAATACCAGGATGGAGTTGCTGCTGAAGTTCCTGTTATACTAATGAGATTGGCAATTGTATACGGAAAGGTTGCACCCGCAGTATTGCGATACAAGTTGATGGTTGTGCCGCCCAAGCTGTAATTGCCCGGACCGGGAACATTCAAATTGAGTGCAACGCGCTGAGCTCCGGCCGGGACATTAATTGTTATAGAATCAACAACAGCTCCTGTGCCATTGCTGCCGCTCCATAAATATAATGTACGTGAACCTGCAGAACCTGCATCCAACCAAGCGGAAAGAATAGTCAGCGCTTTGCTTGCAGTAAAGTTCTGTGTGCCGGTAAATGCTGTATTGTGGTATCCGCCTGCGCCAATCGTTCCATTTAGCGGTCCGATATTTTGTGAAGGGAAGAAAATGACATTCTCAGCAAAATAGGTTGTGCTTAGCGTCAATGCAGGAGTGTTGAAAGTCATCACTGTATCAATTGCAATACCCAAGCTATTGTACCAAACTATATCACCGGTTGCATTGCCTGTCAGCTCAGCTGTCTGACCTGCACAAATAGACACTCCACTTACAGTGGGAAGAGGTGGTAGACTAACATTGACAGAAACCGTACTTGTATCGTTTCCAAGTGTATTGCTTACAATTAATTGGACTGTATAAGTGCCGCTATTGCTATATGTATGAGTAGGATTTCTTGCAGTAGATCCATTTCCATCGCCGAAAGTCCAAGTCCAGGACTGTGGTGTACCCGTTGACTGATCTGTGAAATTTACTGTCCCACGGCAGGAGGAGACTAAGCTGCTGTTGAAATTTGAAACCGG